>DASYLT010000190.1:0-10969 GCA_036009425.1 Baekduia sp.
AGCGTCGCCGCCAGCGCGGCGGCCAGCAGCCGGGTCCTCATGCGCGGGCCCTGGCGGTCGCGCGGGCCACGGTCACGGCGCCGGTGGCGGCGAGCGCCAGCAGGGCCGCTCCGGCCACGGTGAGGATCGCCTGCTGCGAGCGGTCGCCCGCGCTCGGACGGGCCGCGGCGGCCACCGGTGCGATCGCGGCGATCGCGCCGCGGACGGCGTCGAGGCGCAGGCGGGGCAGCGGGGTGGCGGTGGCCGGCCGGGCGGCCTGGCGGTGGGTGGTGTGGCTGGGGATGGCGGGGCGGCGCGCGGGCACGCGCTTCGCCGTGCGCGTCGCGGCCGGCGTCGTCGCGGGGGTGAGCCGCGCGGCGGTGCCGGTCGAAGCGGTCGTGCCGCCCGCCGGCGGCTGCGGCGTTGCCGTGGCCGCCGCGGGTGCGCGCCGGACCGCGGCAGCGGGCGTGCGGCGCACGACCTGCCGTGCCGCTGCGCCGGGCGCCGGGTCGGGTGCGTGCGCCTGGGCCGCCGGGCTGGGGTCGGGCAGCGGTCGCTGCGCCGCCGCCGCACCCGCGCTCGTGAGGCCGATCGCGAGGCCGGCGATGCATCCCGCCCATCGTTGGCCGGCGCTCACCGCATCTGCTCCTGTCCGTGGGTCTCGCAACCGTACGCCGCCGGGTACCGAGAGGTCAACGGGGCTGACCGCCGGCGGCGGCGGCCGCCGGCGATCAAACCTCGTCATCGCTCCCTGACCACATCAGGACGATGGGCCCGGGGAACGCGGCCAGCGCGTGCTGGGCGTTCTGCGTCGCGCGGTTCTCGTTGCCCGCGGCCGAGCCGGCGGCCGACGCGTTGGACTGCTTCACGCCGCCGGCGGTGCCGAGGGCGAGGTTGCTCGGGCACCACTGCGTCGAGGTGGCCGACGACAGCGCGGACTCGCCGGTGCTTGCCGGCGAGGCGCGTGGCGCGCCGGGCCGGGCGGGCGGTCGGCTCGCCACCGGCGCCGACGGCGGCTGGCTGAGGAGCCGCAGCCTCGAGAGGCGCGGTCGCCGCCGCCGGCACCGGGACGAGATCGGGCGCGGCCGGAGCCGCGCCGGCGGGGGGAGCTGGGAGCCTGCGGCACGCTCGACGACGGTCATCCAGAGCGTCCCATGCCACCGAGCAGGTCGTTCGATCCATGTACATCATGCGTGCCGGCGGTATCGCGCATGCATGCGTGCTCGCCCTGGCCTTTCGTCGGGCGCCGGCTCTTGCGTCGCACGGGCCGGGCCGGATAGCTTCGCTGCATGGCGGCCTCTGCGGCCAGCACCCGGTCGGACACCATCGAGGCGCATCTGCCGCTGGTGCGCTCGATCGCCCAACGCTACGTGCGCCACGGCGAGCCGCTGGAGGACCTCGTCCAGGTCGGCACCCTCGGGCTCATCAAGGCGGTCGACCGCTTCGACCCGTCCCGCGACGTCGCGCTGTCGGCGCTGGCCCGGCCGTCGATCGAAGGCGAGATCCGGCACCACCTGCGCGACGCCGGGTGCGGCCCCCACGTGCCACGGACCGATCGCGAGCTCGCGGCGCGCGTCCACGACGCCGAGGCGGGCCTCATCGCACGGCTGCGACGGGCGCCGACGCACGCCGAGCTGGCGCAGGCGGTCGGCGTCGACGAGGAGGGCGTCGCCCGGGCGCTGCAGGCCCACGACGCCGCTCGGCCGGTCGTGCTCGACGACGCCGCGCCGGACCGCAGCACCGTGGCCCGCGGTGCCGATGCCGCGGAGGCGCGGCTCCTGCTGGAGGCGGGGTGGGACATCCTCGACGAGCGTGAGCGGCGCCTGCTGGAGCTGCGCTACCGCCAGGACTTCAGCCAGAGGGAGATCGCGCGCGAGCTGGGGCTCTCCCAAGCGCACGTCTCGCGCCTGCTGCGCGCCGCGCTCGACCGGCTGCGCGGTGAGCTCGACCCGCCCGCGGAAGACGACCACGAGGACCACGACGGCTCGGAAGCGCGGCGATCCGCGCCGGCGCCGGCCACCACGATGACGACCGCCACCACGACCGCCATGACGACCGTCACCACGACCGCCACGCCCGCCACGCGGCCCGACGGCCGCAGCGGTCGCCTGCTCCTGCGCCTGCCGCGCTCGCTGCACGCCGAGCTGGCGGAGGCCGCCGAGCGCGAGGGCGTGCCGCTCAACACCTTCATCGCCGGCACGCTGTCGGCCGCGGTCGTCGCGCCGGACCCGGATCCGCACCCGCACCCCGACCCGAGCCCGGACCCCGAGCCGATCCCGGACCCCGAGCCGGTCCCGGGTGGCCCGGACCTCGAACCGGCGGCCACGACCGACGTGCCGCCCATGACGCACCTCCGGAGCCTGCTCGTCCTCAACGCCCTGGTGATCGCGTCCGCCGCGATCGTGGGCGCCGCGCTCCTCCTGCATGCGTGAAGCGCGCGCGCCGGGGCATACCTGGCTTCATGTCGCCCGCACCCGTCGCCCGCGCCGATGCGCTGCTGGGCGCCGCGATCGAGTCCACCGTCAAGGTCCACCATCGCCGGCGCCTGGCGCGCCTCGGCCATCGCGGCGTGCTGAACCCGCCGCCCGCGCCGACGCTGTTCGCCACCGGGGAGCCGCCGCCGCGTCCCGGCTGCCGTCTGGAGGTGCTGGTCGACGGCGCGACCGCGCTGCCTGCGATCGCCGAGGCGCTGCGCGGCGCGCGCTCCCACGTCCACATCACCGGCTGGCACCTCGCCGCCCACTTCGAGCTCGTGCGGGGCGAGCGCCCCGTCGTCCTCGGTGCCCTGCTGGCCGAGCTCGCCGAACGGATCGACGTCCGCGTGATGGTCTGGGCCGGCGCACCGGTGCCGCTCTTCCATCCCACGCGCAAGGAGGTCGCGGAGGGCGTCGAGATCCTCGTGCGCGACACCCGGATCCAGTGCTTCAAGGACCCGCGCGAGCACCCCGTCCACTGCCACCACGAGAAGACCATCGTCGTCGACGACGAGGTCGCGTTCGTCGGCGGCATCGACATGACCGACCTCGCCGGCGACCGCTTCGACCGCTCCGACCACGAGGCCCGCCGCAGGCTCGGGTGGCACGACGTGGGCAGCCGGCTGGAGGGTCCGGCGGTCGGTGACGTCGCGGCACACTTCGCGATGCGCTGGCACGAGGTGACCGGCGAGACGCTTCCGCCGCCGGTCCGGCCCGCCCCGCTGGAGGGGGACGACACGAGCACCGTGCAGGTCGTGCGCACCGTCTCCGAGGACATGTACGACGCGGTGCCGCGCGGCGACTTCCGGATCATGGAGTCCTACGTGCGAGCGATCCGCTCCGCGCAGCGCTTCATCTACTTCGAGAACCAGTTCCTCTGGTCACCGGAGATCGTGGAGCTGCTGGTCGACAAGCTCGAGCGCCCGCCCAGCCCGGACTTCCGGCTCGTGGTCCTGCTGCCGGCCAACGCCAACAACGGCCAGGACGACACGCGCGGCCAGCTCGGGGTCCTGGCGGAGGCCGACGGCAGCGACAACCCGCACTTCCTCGCGACGACGATCCGCTCGCTCAGCGGCCACCGCGACGATCCGCTCTACGTCCACGCGAAGGTCGGCATCGTCGACGACCGCTGGATGACGATCGGCTCGGCCAACCTCAACAGCCACTCGCTGCTCAACGACACCGAGATGAACGTCGTCACCGACGACGCGACCCTGGCCCGCGCGACGCGTGAGCGCCTGTGGTCCGAGCACCTCCAGCTGGCGGCCGGCGACCTCGCGGGCGCCGATCCGGTGAAGGTCATCGACCGCCACTGGCGCCCGACGGCGATGGAGCAGCTGCGTCGTCGCGACGCCGGCGAGCGGCCCACCCACCGGTTGATCGCGCTGCCGGGCGTCTCCAAGCGCTCGCGGCGCCTGCTCGGCCCGATGCAGGAGCTCTTCGACGACGGCTGAGCCTTCGACGGCGCAGGCCCCGGACCGACCTGGCCGGTCCGGGCGCAGCGCGGCGTGGGGCGAAGGCTCAGCGGCGGCGGGCGACGAGCCACCCGATCAGCACGCCCGCGGCGAAGCCGGCGACGAGCGTGACCGGGAGCGGGTTGCTGCGGGCGCTGTCGGCGGCGGACGTCGCGGCGTTGTGGGCCCCGTCGGCGACCGACGACGGCGTGGCCTCGGCAGCCTTGTCCTTGGCGGTCCCGGCGGTGCCGGCGACCTTGGCCTTGGCCTCGTCGAGCTTTCCGGCGACCCGCGCCTTGGTCTCGTCGAGCTTCTCGTGCGCGCGCGCCTTGACGTCGGCGCGCTCGGCGAGCGCGGCGGCGGTCTCGGCGAGGTCCTCGCGCGTGTGCTCGATGTCGCGGCGGATCTCGTCGGGCGTCCGGGCGTCGGCGTCGCTCATCGCTCCAGCTCCTGGTGGTGGCGCGCCTCGGCGACGTGCTCTCTGGTGAACCGCACGTCCTCCTTGACCGACGCCACGGCCTGCTCGGGCGCCGGCGGCACCGCGCGCTTGGCGCGCGCCTTGCCCATCAGCGCCAGAACGCCGGCGACGGCGAAGAGCACGACCGCGACGATGATCGCGGCCAGCCAGCCGTCGAGGACCGTCGACAGGCCGAGGATCGCCGCGGCGACGATGGCCCCGACGCCGTAGAGGGCCAGGAGCCCGGCGCCACCGAACATCCCGGCGCCGATGCCGGCCTGCTTGCCCTTGGCCGTCAGCTCCACCTTGGCGAGCTCGAGCTCCTGGCGCACGAGGGTCGAGACCTGGTTGGAGAGATCGCGCACCAGCTCGGCGGCCGGGCGCTGGCGCAGGTCGGCACGGCCGTCGACGGGCGGCGCCGTGGGTTCCGCGGAAGTCTCAGTCATGTCGCCGATCAGGTACCCACGGCCCGGCGGCGTCAACCGACGATGGCACGCGGCACGGAGGCCAGGAACGCGTCGAAGAGCGCCCGTGCTCGCCGTCGTGCGTCGTCGGCCCACGCCTCGGTGCCGGCGAGGACCGCCTCCACCGTGGTCCCCGCGCGCGCGACCGACTCCGGGTACCCGCGCGCCCAGTCGGCTACGACCGCCGCCGTGACCTCGGGGTGGAACTGCACGCCGAGGTGGGGGCCGTGGCGGAAGGCCTGCGGGCTGACCTCCGACTGCGCGAGCAGCTCGGCGCCGGGCGGCACGGTGAACGCGTCGCGGTGCCACTGCAGCCACGGACCCGGCGGCACGACGGCGGGGTCGAACGTCTCGATCGCCATCCAGCCGACCTCCGGCTGCACGGCCGGGGCGACCGTGCCGCCCAGCGCGCGCGCCAGGTGCTGGGCCCCGAAGCAGATGCCGAGCACGGGGACGCCGGCGGCCAAGGCGCGATCCAGGGCCGTCCGCTCGGCGGGCAGCCACGGCACGGCGTCGTCGTAGGCCGAGGCCTCGGAGCCGAGCGCGACGACGAAGGGGCGGCCGGCGGGATCCGGGATCGGCGCGCCCGCGGGCACGACCTCGATCGGCACGCCGCGGTCGGCGGCCCATTCGGCCAGCAGCGCGGCGGGGGCGTCGGGCTCGTGCTCGAGGACGAGCGCGCGCCGGGACGTCATGCGGCCGAGGGCATCCGAGCGCCGCCCGGCCCCGCGACGGTCTGCACGTCGCGCAGCTCCAGCGCCGCGCCGCACTTGGTGCAGATGCGCCGGTCGTCGAGCTCGCCACCGCAGTCGCGGTGCAGCAGCATCAGCGGCGGCCCGTCGGGCTGCGCAAGGTGCTTGTCGCCGAACTGCAGCAGCGCGACGATCGACGGCCACAGGTCGCGGCCCATGTCGGTCAGGCGGTACTCGTGGCGCAGCGGGCGCTCCTGATAGGGCACCTTGGTCAGCACGCCCGCCTCGACGAGGCGCTCCAGCCGGTCCTGCAGCACGTTGCGCGCGATGCCCAGCCGGTCGGCGAAGTCGCCGAAGCGGCGGACGCCCAGGAAGGCGTCGCGGACGATCAGCAGCGTCCAGCGCTCGCCCACCAGCTCGAGCGTGCGAGCGACCGAGCAGCGCTGCGACTCATACGTGCGACCGAGCATCGACGTCATGCTAGCCCGCTGGATTGCGTGACGCTACCCACGATCGGACTCGACACCGCGTACACCGGCGCCACTCCGGTTTCCGACCGCGATCCATAGCGGTCGGCGCGAAGTGGGTAGAGGATGTCCACCCTGTCTCACTCCATGGCCATCCACGACGCGGCCGAGTACCGGCCGCCGCACGGGCACTACGACGAGGTCTTCGGTCCCGGGGGCGTCGCGCGGCCGCACGCCGTCTCGCTGACGGCCGAGATCGCGCGGCTCGGCCCCCAGCTGCTCAGCGCCGCCGGCCACCGCCGCGACGCGATCTTCATGCAGCAGGGGATCACCTTCGACGCGACCGGCGACGACGGGCCCGTCAAGGACCGCCCGTTCCCGCTGGACCTGGTGCCGCGGATCCTGCCGGCGAGCGAGTGGGACCACATCGAGCGCGGCCTGGCCCAGCGCATCCGCGCGCTGAACCGCTTCATCGACGACGTCTACCACGAGCGCGAGATCGTCCGCGCAGGGATCGTGCCGTGGCGGCTGATCGTGTCGCGCTCGCACTTCGCGCGCGCCGCGCACGGGGTCCGCCCGCCCGGCGGGGTCTACTGCCACGTCGCCGGCTGCGACCTCGTCCGCGACGGCGACGGCTCGTGGAAGGTGCTGGAGGACAACGTCCGCACGCCGTCGGGCATCTCCTACGTGTTGGAGAACCGCGTGGCGATGACGCGGCTGGTGCCGCAGTTCTTCCAGCACCACCGCGTCCGGCCCGTCGACCACTACCCGCAGCTGCTGCTCGCCGCGCTGCGGTCGGCGGCGCCGTCGGCCGAGGACGAGGCGACCGTCGTCGTCTGGACGCCGGGGCCGATGAACTCCGCCTACTTCGAGCACGCCTTCCTCGCGCGCCAGATGGGCGTCGAGCTGGTCGAGGCCTCCGACCTCGTCGTCCGCGACGACGTCCTCTACATGCGCACGACCGGCGGCCTGCGCCGCGTGCACGCCATCTACCGGCGCCTGGACGACGACTTCGTCGACCCGCTCGAGTTCCGGCCCGACTCGCTGCTCGGGGTCCCGGGCCTCGTGCGCGCCTATCGCGCGGGCACCGTCGCGATCGCCAACGCGCTGGGCACCGGCGTCGCCGACGACAAGGCGATCTACCACTACGTGCCGGAGATGATCCGGTTCTACCTCGGCGAGGAGCCGATCCTCGACAACGTCCCGACCTACCTGATGGCCGACGAGCGCCAGCGCGAGGCGGCGCTGGCCCGGCGCAGCGAGTTGGTGTTCAAGCCCACGGGCGAGTCGGGCGGCAAGGGCGTCTTCATCGGCCCGGCGACCGACGCGACGACGCTCGACGGCCTCGCCGACGTCATCCGCGCCCAGCCCGAGAAGTGGATCGCCCAGGAGCTCGTGCAGCTCTCGACGGTCCCGACCGCGATGCCCGACGGCACCCTGGCCCCGCGCCACGTCGACCTGCGCCCGTTCGCGGTGTTCGGCGAGACCATCCGGATCGTGCCCGGCGGCCTGACCCGCGTCGCGCTCGTGGAGGGCTCGATGATCGTCAACTCGTCCCGCGGCGGCGGGTCGAAGGACACGTGGGTGCTGGAGGACGACGGGCACCAGCGCGAGGGCGCCCGCGACGGCGACATCGGCCTCAGCCACGTCGTGCCCACCTCGATGCCCGACCTGCGCTACGGCAGCGAGTGGCACAACCAACAACAACAACAACAGCAGCAGGGGAGGGCCCGCTAGATGTTGTCGCGGATCGCCCAGGAGCTCTTCTGGCTGGGCCGCAACGTGGCGCGCGCCGAGCACACCGCGCGCATGCTCGACGGCGTCTTCCAGGCCAGCCTGCAGGGCCGGCCCGACGATCCGGCCGGCGTGCGCCTGGGCTGGGGCTCGATCCTGGCGATCATGGGCGCCGACGCCGACGGCCGCCCCGTGCGGCGCGACGAGGTGCTCGCGCGCATGACGCTCACCCACGAGGAGCCGGCGTCGGTCATCTCGTGCGTCGCCCGCGCTCGCGAGGGCGCGCGCACGGTGCGCGACGTGGTCTCGGCGGAGATGTGGGAGGCCGTCAACACGACGCACCTGGCGCTCAACGCCGGCGATCTCGAGGGGCGCATGCAGATGGGCCCCTACTCGGTCTTCCAGTACGTCAAGGAGCGCAGCGCGCTGTTCTGGGGACTGACCAGCCGGACCATGCTGCGCGACGAGGCGCGGGCGTTCCTGGTCGCCGGCGGCCGCATCGAGTCCGCCGACATGGTGCTGCGCATGCTGCGCGTCGCGATGCCCGCGCCCGGCGATGGACCGCCCGACCCGTCGCACCCCGACGGCGTGCGCGACGGCCAGGCGCTCGCGTTACTGCAGGCCGTCGGCGGCTTCCAGGCCTTCCGCCGGGCCGTGCCCGCGCCGGCCAACGCCGGGCCGGTCGCGCGCTTCCTGCTCTACGAGCGCGCCTACCCCGACTCCGTGGCCGCATCGGTCGACGCGGTGCACCACGCGCTGTCGGACGCCGACGCGGCGCCGCGCGTCTCCGAGCCGGTCCTGCGCCTCAGCCGCCTGGCCGCCGATCTCGAGTTCCGGGGCCGTGCCGCCGCCGAGGATGGCAACCTGGCCGATGCGTGCGAGCTCGTGCAGGCCGAGCTCGCCCTCGTCGACGCCGACATCGCCGAGCGCTACTTCGCCGGGGCAGCGGTCGCGGCGGGAACGGTCATCGCGTGAACTACGACATCCGCTACTGCACCAGCTACCGCTACGACGGGGTCGTCTCCGACAACCTCAACGCCCTGCGCGTGCGGCCGGCCACGACGTCCAACCAGCGCTGCGACGAGTTCCACGTGCGCCTGGATCCGGAGGCGCGCACGACCCGCCACTCCGACTACTTCGGGACCGAGGTCCTGGAGTTCGGCGTCGCGCGCCCGCACGACCACCTGACGATCGACGTCCGCGCCCGCGTGGTCACCTCTGAGCCGGCCGAGCCGCCCGAGGCGCCGTGGGAGAACCTGCAGGGCGACACCTACGCCGAGGCCGCCGGCGAGTTCCTGCTGCCGGCCGACGACGAGCCCGACGACCCGCGGCTGGACGAGTTGCTCGACATCGCCCGCGCCCGCACGCCGCTGGCCACCGTCCGCTGGCTCAACGAGCTGATCCCCGACCGCTTCGCCTACGTGCCGGGCGTGACCTACGTCGGCTCGACGATCACCGACCTGCTCGACCAGGGCGCCGGCGTCTGCCAGGACTTCGTGCACCTCGCGCTGGTGCTGCTGCGCCGCAACGGCATCGCCGCCCGCTACGTCTCGGGGTACCTGTTCAGCGCGCCCGAAGACGGCGGCACGGACTCCGTCGAGGTCCAGACGCACGCCTGGGTCGAGGCGCTGCTGCCCGGCACGGGCGGCCGCGGCGAGCCGATCTGGGTCGGCGCCGACCCGACGAACCGTTGCCTAGCGGGCGAGGCGCACGTCAAGATCGGACACGGACGGCGCTATGGCGACGTGCCGCCGATCAAGGGCGTCTACCGTGGGGCGACGGGCGCCGCCCTCGACGCCTCGGTCTCGATGACCCGGCTGGACCCACAGGCCTCCGCCCGAGCCTGACGATCCGGCTCGGGCCGGACTCCAGCCGGACTCCGTCAGGACCCGAACCGCGCTATCCTGCGAAGTCGACTCGCTCCGGGGCGAGTCGTTTCTTTGCCCCGGGTCAAGCGCTAGGTCGCATCGACTTTCTCCAGTACATCCTCGACGGGAGCCTGCCCAATGGCCCGCGGAGACGTGCGCATCGCAGTCACCCTCGCATGCGAGGACTGCAAGCGCCGCAACTATCAGACGAACAAGAGCAAGCGGAACACGCCGGATCGCATCACCCTGCGCAAGTTCTGCAAGTGGTGCCGCTGCCAGACCAGCCACCGGGAGACCCGCTAGGTCCCCTGAGCGGCAAGCCCCATGCCCGATCGAAAGACCCCCAACCCCGGCCCCGAGCCGACCGAACCGCACCGGGAGAACGTCCCGGGCGAGCTCGACCACGCCTCCGGCGAGGTCGAGGGGTTCGAGGCGGGGCTGGTCAGCGGAGCGCAGGGCAGCCCGGACGACAGCACCACCGACGCCGAGCTCGAGCAGGCGGCGACCGAGGTCGGCGACCTCGACGGCGACGGTGATGTCGACGAGGAGGATCGGGCCATCGCCCGCCGCGGCGGCCGCGAGCCGGCCCGCACCGGCGGTCCTCGCTTCCTCGTGTTCCTCCGGGCCAGCTGGGCCGAGCTGCAGCGCGTCCAGTGGCCCGATCGCCGTCAGGTCGGTCAGGCCACGGCGGTCGTCGTGGGCTTCGTCATCGTCGCCGGCGCCTACCTCGGCTTTGCCGACTGGGTCGCCCAAAAAGTCGTCGACGTCATCCTCTAGTACGGAAACTTCATGTATCGCTGGTACGTCGTCAACACATACTCCGGACACGAGAACAAGGTCAAGTCCAACCTCGAGCATCGCGCCAGCTCCCTCGGGCAGCGTCGCGCGATTCGCTCGGTGGTGGTCCCGACCGAGACGGTCTCCGAGATGAAGGACGGGCAGAAGGTCTCGCAGGAGAAGCGGACCATGCCCGGGTACGTGCTGGTCAACATGGACCTCAACGAGGACTCATGGCAGCTCGTGAAGGGCACGCCCGGGGTCACCGGCTTCGTCGGTGCCTCCAACGAGCCCGTCCCGCTCACCCAGCCCGAGGTCGATCGCCTGCTGCACCGTGAGGTCGCGCAGAAGGTCGCCACGAAGGCGCAGTTCTCGATCGGCGAATCCGTCAAGGTGATCTCGGGCCCGTTGTCCGACTTCTCCGGCGAGATCTCGGAGATCAACCAGGACGCGCAGAAGCTCAAGGTGCTGGTATCCATTTTCGGTCGAGAGACGCCCGTCGAGGTGGGCTTCGACCAGGTCAAGAAGATCTAGAAGGCGTTTACTCGTATGGCCAAGAAGGTCCTCACCCAGATCAAGCTGCAGGCCGTAGGCGGCCAGGCG
>DASYLT010000191.1:0-4908 GCA_036009425.1 Baekduia sp.
CGCGTCGGCGGCAGCGTCGTTGAGCACGACCGCGGCGACCGACTTGTCGCCGATGAGGCTCTGGGCCGCGGTCGCGGCCTTCGACGGGCTGCCCGCCGTGTCCTTGACCTCGATCGCGACGGGATGCTTCGCGATGCCGCCTGCGGCGTTGGTCGCCTTGGCCCACGCGTCGAGCACGTCGGCCGCGCCGCCCTGCCCGCCGTTCTGCGGGCCGCTTGCGTCGACCAGGAGGCCGACCTTGATCGGCGTGCCCTTGGGCGCGGCCGCCGTCGTCGCCGCTTTGCTAGCAGCGGCGCTGTCAGAGCTCGAGTCCGAGCTCGACCCACAGGCGCCGAGCACTACCGCCGCCGCAACCACACCTGCCACCGTCCATGACCTGACCATGTGACCCTCCTCCGCTCTCCTGCCGAGCCGGCATTGGCCCGACAGGCCGAACATCTCAGCCTGTGTTGGTGTAGCTCAAATATCATTCAAGGCCCCCGTTCATACGCATATCGGTATGGATGAGCGTCCTTGCAGCGGTTCAGGTGAACGTGGAACCGCCGTCGAACTGCAGCGTCTGGCCGGTGATGAAGCCCGACGCCTCCTCGGTGAGGAACAAGATCCCGTGCGCCAGGTCCTCGGGCAGGCCGCGGCGCTTGATCGACTGGTGCTCGAGCGTGCGCGCGAAGAACCCGTCGACCGTCGCACGCGCCTCCACCGTGTCGCCCACCATCGTCAGGACATGCTCGGTCGCGATCAGCCCCGGCATGATGATGTTGATCGTGATCCCGTGCGGCCCGAGCTCCTTGGCCAGCACGCGCGTCATCCCGATCGTCCCGCCCTTGGCGGCCACGTAGGCCGACAGCCCCGGCTGGGGGTTGTGGAACGTCCCGGACGCCGTGGTGACGATCCGCCCGTAGCCACGGGCGCGCATGTGCGGCGCCACCTTCTGGCAGCACAGGAACGCGGACTCCAGGTTCGTCGCCAGCGCGTGCCGCAGGCCGGCGAGCGTCTGCTCCTCGAGTAGCGGCCGCTGGCCGTAGACGCCCGCGAGGTTGACGAGGACGTCGACCGCCCCGAAGCGCGCCACGACCTGGTCGACCATGTCGGCGACCGCCGCCTCGTCGGTGAGGTCGGCCACGACGCCGAAGACGTCGAGCGCGCGCGCGGCCTCGCGCACCGCGCCGGCGTTGATGTCCACGATCGCCACGTCGGCGCCCTCGGCGACGTAGGCCTTCGCCGTCGCCAGGCCGATGCCCGCGGCGCCGCCCGTCACGATCACCACGCGCCTCGCGAACCGCCCCGGCATCTAGCCGACCTCCTGCGAGGCAGCGGCGACCCAGGGCTCGGTGCGCAGGCCGTGCCGGTCGGCCCACGCCGCGACGGCCGCGCCAATGGCCGCCGGCTGATCCTCCGGCGCGTGGTGCAGCGCCGGCCCGCAATGCGTCACCTCCAGGCCGGCGACGTGCTCCTCGCACCAGCCGATCAGCGCGTCGTCTGACCACGGCGCGCCGTCGAAGGCGAGCAGCAGCTTCGGGACCTCGGGCGTGTCGGCCATCCAGCGCCCGTAGGCGGCGACGCGCTCGACCACGTCGGCCGGCTCGCCGTCGATCGGGATCTCGCGCGGGAAGCGCAGCAGCGGCCGGCGCGACTCCGGCGTCGGGAACGGCATGCGGTAGGCGTCCATCTCGGCCTCCGACAGCGTCCGGCGCACCGACATCGGCAGCGCCTTCTCGATCAGCACGTTCTGCTCGAGCACCATCTGCTCGCCCACGCCCTCGGTCCGGAACCCGCGGAACAGCTGCTGGCCGGACGGCGGGAACTCGTCCCAGGCCAACGGGCGGACGATCGTCTCCAGGAACGCCACGCCGCGCGTGCGCCCCACATGGCGAGCGGCCCAGTCCAGGGCCAGCACGCCGCCCCAGTCGTGGCCGACGAACAGGATGTCGTCGAGCATCAGCGCGTCGATCCACGCCTCGAGATACCGCACATGGTCAGCGATCCGGTAGTCGATGTCGGGCTTGCCGGACGCCCCGGTGCCGATCAGGTCGGGCGCCAGGCACCGGCCGGGCGACCCGATCGCGGGGATCACGTTGCGCCACAGGTACGACGACATCGGGTTGCCGTGCAGCAACACGATCGGCGCGCCCTCGCCGACGTCGACGTAGGCGATCGTCGAGTCCAGGATCTCGATGGTTTCCATCTTGGTGCTCCTTGCTCTCTCAGTCGGCGAACAGCCGCGCGTTGGCGGCCGCCCAGTCGGCGAACGACAGGGCGGGGCGCCCGAGGATCTGCCCCACGTCGTCGGTGGTCGGGCCCGGCTGCGCCGCGTAGTCGGCCAGCGAGCCGAGCAGCCGGTCGGCGATCTCGGCCGGAACGCCGTTGGCGACCATCCCGGCCTTGGCCTGGGCCGGCGTCAGCTCCACCAGTTCCAGCGGCCGGCCGATCGTCTCGGCGATGATCGCGAGCTTCTCGCGCTGGTCCAGCGCGCGCGGGCCCGTCAACACATAGGCCTTGCCTTCGTGGCCCGACGGGGCCAGGACACGGGCGGCGACGGCGGACAGGTCGCGCTCGACAAGCGGCGCGGTGGCCGCCCCGGCGTAGGCGGCGCGGACCACGCCGCCGGCACGGATCTGCGGCGCCCAGAGCCGCACGTTGCCGGCGAAGTCGCCAGCACGCAGCAGCGTCCAGCTCAGCCCCGACGCCCGGACGAGGTCCTCGAGCACGCGGAAGCGGTCGGCGAAGCGCGGCTCGCCCGCCGGGAACGCGACGGTCATCGCCGACAGCAGCACCGCGTGGCGCACGCCGTGGGCGGCCGCCAGCGCCAGGAGCTGCTCGGCGCGCCCTTCGATGGCCGCGGGGTTGAGGAAGATCGCCTCGACCCCGTCGAGGTGCGGCGCGAGCGCCGCCGGATCGGCCAGGTCGGCCGAGACCCGCTCGACGCCGTCCGGCAGGTCGCCGGCGTCGGGGTGCCGGGCGACGGCGACCACGCGCTCGCCACCCTGCGCGAGCATGGTGACGAGCTCGCGACCGACCGTCCCGGTCGCTCCCGTGACGAGGATCATGGGCGCCGGCTCACGTCGCCGTCGGCAGCCCGAGGGCTGCGCGGTACTCGTCGGCGGTGGCGACCTCGCGACCGAGCAGCTGCGCGATCGTCTTCGCGGTCGTGAACATCTCGAGGTTGTTCTCGACGACGTCGTCACTGCGCGGGCTGCGCCAGTACGTGTCCTCGGTGCCGACGCGGATGTGCAACCCCATCATCGTGGCCAGCGTCGTCATGTACATGGTCGCGCGGCCCGCCGCGCAGACCGTGATCTGCGCCCCCTCGTCCAGCGCCTTGAGCTGGTTGACCATCAGGAACAGCTGCTGCGCCATGTCCTGGGTGTTGGGCGCCCACGTGCCAGACAGCAGCGTCCGGCCCGAGTCGAACGGCAACCCGTACAGGATGATGAAGGTATAGGGCTTCTCCAGGATCCCCGTGTCGATGAAGCGGCGCTTGGCCAGCTCCACCTCACCCGGGCTGTGGATCACGATCTCGGGCTTGACGCCCGCCTCCTGCAGCGCCTGGACGGCCGGGACCGCGAACCGCGGCGGGTGGCCCGACGCACAGGGCCCGACTTCGCACAGCCCCGCGCGCACCGGCTCCATGCACTCGTCGAACGACTCGCCGTTGAGCACGTTGAGGTTCGACACGAAGCTCCGGCCGAAGCGCTCGCGCAACGGGTCGAGCACCACCTTGTAGGTCTCCAGCGGCGAGAAGTCGCGGTCCAGCCGCCGGCCCTGGTCGTCGACCAGGAACCCGTAGTCGACGTGCACGCCGGTCGCCCCGGCCTCGATCACGTCGCCTGCCTCCTTGAGGAAGCCGTCGAGCGTCGTCGGGTGCTGGGCCTCCTGCTCCTTGGAGAAGCGCCCGGCCAGCGCGACGTGGACGCCCAGCTTGGCCGGGACGTCCCACGCCGGCTGCACGCGCAGGTCCCCGGCGAACTTGTACTCCTTGAGCTCGCGCTCGGCCGCGTCCCAGAGGGCGAGCGGCTCGTCGTCGACGGCGCTCACAGGCTCCACCCTTCTCCGTCGACGCGGGCGTAGTCCGCCGCGGGCACGACCACGCCGGCGCGCAGCTCGGCCAGCAGCTGGGCCAGCCAGCCGCGCACGGTCTCGTCGGCGAACGCACCGTCGGCGTCGAAGCACTGGTAGACCGACGGGATCGCCAGCTCCTTGGTGCCGACGGTGACGGCGCCGGCGGCGTGCACGATCTGGCGCAGGTGGTGCAGCGCGAGCAGCCCGCCGGAGGGACCGGGCGACGCGGCGACGATCGCGACCGGCTTGCCCAGGAGGCTGCCGGCCCCATGGGGCCGCGAGCACCAGTCGAGCGCGTTCTTGATCGTCGCGGGGACCGAGCGGTTGTACTCGGGCGTGACGATCAGGAGCGCGTCGGCCTCACGCAGCTGGTTGCGCAGCTCCTGGACGACCGCGGGCGCCGACTCCTCGCCCTCGTCGTCCTGGTTGAAGTAGGGCAGCCGTTCGAGGCCGCCGTGGACCTCGACGGCGAGCCGCGGTGCGGCCAGCTCGACCATCGCCTCCAGGAGCCGGGTGCTGAACGCTCCCGCGCGCAGGCTGCCGCCCAGCGCGAGGACCCGGATCGGCCGGGCCTCCGTGACCGCGGCGGCCATCACGCGTTGTCCGGCCAGTTGTGGAACAGCTCGCCGGTCCCCCACTGGGGGTGCCCGACGCCCGGCGCCCCGAAGACGCCGATGGTCTTGTCCCCGGGGAAGTCCTCGTAGGTCACGATCTCCAGCTTGTGGCCCTCGGGGCTGGCGAAGTACGCCGAGTAGCTGTCGCCGCCGACGTGCTCGGCCGGGCCGAAGACCGGGATGCCGAGCGAGCGCAGCCGCTCGCAGTTGCGCTCCAGGCCCTCGGCGGTGGTGG
>DASYLT010000192.1:0-17534 GCA_036009425.1 Baekduia sp.
TCGAGCAGCTGGACCAGGACGGAGCAATACGCGAGGCCGAGGAGGGCGTGGCGGGCGACAGCCGGGCCGATTTCCTCAAGAAGGCCGCGCTGGGCAGCGGGGCGATGATCGGCGGCGGAGCGCTGCTGGGCGCCCTCCCGAGCCTCGCGGCCGCGAAGCCCTCGCCCAAGCAGGACATCGCGATCCTGAACTTCGCGCTGACGCTCGAGTACCTCGAGTCGGAGTTCTACAAGGCGGCCGTCCCGAACATCGACCGCAACGCACAGGGTTCGCTGGCCGAGTTCGCCGCAGTCGTCCGCGACCACGAGCTGGCGCACGTCGCCGCGTTGAAGAAGGTCCTCGGCTCCAAGGCCGTCAAGAAGCCGACGTTCGACTTCGGCGCCGCCGTGACCGATGTCCCGACGTTCATCAAGACGTCGTTCGCCCTGGAGAACACGGGCGTGCACGCGTACCTCGGGCAGGCCGGCAGGATCAAGACCCCGGCGCTGCTGGGCGCCGCGGCGAGCATCGTCACCGTCGAGGCGCGCCACGCCTCAGCCGTCGCGCTGCTGCAGGACAACACCCGCATCAAGGGCTCGGGCGGCATCAGCCCGCAGGGCTCCTTCGACACGCCGCTGTCCATGAACGCGGTCCTCGCCGTCGTCAAGAAGACCGGGTTCATCAAGGGCTGACGCCCCCTCGCGCGGTCCGGGGGAGGTAGCGCGCTCTCCCCCGGATCGCGACGCCGCGCACGAACGCTCAGGGGTCGAGTGTTAGGGCACCCGACGTATCAAGTTAGGGATCCCTAATATGCCCGCCCATGCTTCCGACGTTCGTCATCGGCCTCCGCGAAGGGGTGGAGGCCGCGCTCATCATCTCGATCATCGCGACCTTCCTCCGGCAGGAGGGACGCACCGACGCACTGCGCTGGGTCTGGGCCGGCGTGATCGCCGCCGCGACCATCTGCCTGGCGGTCGGCATCACGCTCCACGTGGTCGACCAGGAACTGCCGCAGCGCGAGCAGGAGGGCCTGGAGACCATCGTCGGCGCCGTCGCGGTCGTGATGGTCACCTTCATGATCGTGTGGATGCGGCGCCACGGCGCGGCGCTGGCGGGCGAGCTGCGCGAGAACGCCGGCAGCGCGCTGCGCCAGGGATCGGTCGGCGCGCTGATCGGCATGGCCTTCTTCGCCGTCTTCCGCGAGGGCCTGGAGACCGCGGTCTTCCTCGTCGCGGCCTTCCAGAGCTCCACCAACCCGGCCACCGCGGGCCTGGGCGCGATCCTGGGTCTCGCCGCCGCGATCGTCATCGGCGTGGCGCTCTACCGCGGCGGCATCCGCCTCAACATGGCGCGCTTCTTCCGCTTCACCGGCGTCGTGCTGGCGCTCGTCGCCGCCGGGCTGGTGGCCAGTGCCTTCCACACCGCCCACGAGGCCGGCTGGGTCGACTTCGGCCAGGGCCAGGCCATCGACCTCAGCTGGCTGGTCGTCCCCGGAACGTGGACGGCGGCGCTGCTGACCGGCATGCTCGGCCTCCAGCCGCGCCCGACCGACGTCGAGCTCATCGCCTACCTCGCCTTCGCGATCCCGGCCGTCGCCTTCGTGCTGATCCCGGCGCGCCGGCGCCCGCGCCGCGGGGAGGTCCGCGGCACCGTCGCCGCGACGCTGCTGCTGCTGGTCGCCATGGTGCTCGGCGCCTGTGGCTCCGACGACGGCGGCGCGGGCGGCTCGGCCGAGGGCGCGAAGTCCGTCGCGATCAAGCTGACCGACGCCGGCTGCGAACCGGCGGCGCTGAAGCTCGCGGCCGGACCGACGACCTTCGAGGTGTCCAACGCCGGCACGAGCCGCGTGAGCGAGTTCGAGGTCCTCTCCGGGTCGCGCATCATCGGCGAGAAGGAGAACATCGTCGCGGGGCTCTCCGGCAAGTTCACGCTCAACCTCAAGCCCGGCTCCTACGCCGTGGCCTGCCCCGGCGGGAAGTCCGCGGCGACCGGCACGCTCGAGGTGGGCGAAGGCGCCGTGGGGACCGCCGGCAGCGATCCCGCGCTGAAGGCGGCCACGGCCTCCTACCGCGCCTACGTCGAGACGCAGGCGGCCGAGCTGGTCAAGCGCGCCACGGCGTTCACCGCCGCGATCAAGGCCGGCGACACGGCCAAGGCCAAGGCGTTGTTCGCCTCCACCCGCGTGCCCTACGAGACGATCGAGCCGGTCGCCGAGAGCTTCGGCACGCTCGACCCCGAGATCGACGCGCGCGTCAACGACGTCGAGCAGGGCCGGCGGTGGACGGGCTTTCACCGGATCGAGCAGTCCCTCTGGGTCAAGGGCAATACGCAGGGCCTGGCACCGATCGCCGACAAGCTGCTGGCCGACACGAGGCTGCTGCAGACCAAGACCAAGGGCTTGACGTACGAGCCCGAGGAGCTGGCCAACGGCGCCAACGGGCTGCTCGACGAGGTCTCGGCGTCGAAGATCACGGGCGAGGAGGACCGCTACTCGCACACCGACCTGGTGGACTTCGAGGCCAACGTCGCCGGGTCGCAGACCGCGTTCGGGTTGCTGGCGCCGGCGCTGAAGCGGACCGATCCGGCGCTGGCGACGACGATCCAGAAGCGCTTCGACGCGGTCACCGACCGGCTCGACACGCTCAAGGTCGACGGTGAGTTCCCGAGCTACGACACGGTCGGCGCGACCGAGCGCCGGCGCCTGAGCCAGCTCGTCGACGCGCTCGCCGAGCCGCTGTCCAAGGTGGCCGCGCAGCTGCAGGCGTGACGAGTGCGCTTGTGGTGCCCGGACGCTGGTCTGTCCTCCGCGGGGCGTTCGCGTGCCCGGCCGGGCGTCCGTGGGGCGAGACGCACTTCGGCGTTGTATCTCAACGTCCAGCTGCGTTTCGACCGCCCGGAGGACCTGGGTCGCTCGGACGTGCAAAGAGGCAGGTCTGAGCGACCCGGCTGGCCGTCAACGCCCGAACGACCCGCCCCCGGGGCGCCGGCGGAGGACACCGGGCGCCCGCCCTGCACGAGGCGCACTCGTCATTGCCCCCGAACCACGTCCGCGGCACGACCAACGCCGCGCGCCGAGCGCCAGCTACGCGCGGGCACCGAGCGTCAGCTACGCGCGAGCACCGAGCGTCAGCCACGCGCGGGCGCCGAGCGCCAGCCACGCGCGAGCACCGAGCGCCCGCCACGAGCGCCGACCGCGACCCGCCACGGCGATACCCTAAGTGGGAATGAGTCCCGCGCAGCAGGCCCAGGGTCACGACCACGCAGCCGACGCCGGCTGGTCGGCCCGCGCGACCGAGGCGCTGGCCGGTGCCGGGTATCGCCGTGGCGGTGCGCGCGCGGCGTTGATCGCGCTGCTCGACGAGCAGCGGTGTGCGCTGACGGCGTCTGAGATCGAGCAGGCGCTGGGGGCCCGTGACGGACGCGCCGTGGCCCGCGCGAGCATCTACCGCATCCTCGAGGAGCTGGAGGAGCTGCGGATGATCACGCGCGTCGAAGTCGGCCAAGGGCTCGCCCGCTTCGAGGCCGCCCGCGAGGAAGGCCATCACCATCACATGGTCTGCGACGACTGCGGTCAGGTGATCCCGTTCGAGGATCCCGAGCTGGAGCGCAGCATCCAGCGCCTCGCCAAGCGCGTGACGTTCACGGTCGCCGAGCACGACGTCGTGCTCCACGGCGCCTGCGCCGACTGCCGGGCTTAGCCTCGCCTAGGCCGCTGCGGCGGGCGCCGGCGCCAGCGTCCGCCTCGTGCTGCGCCGCGCCGCCTGCACCGTCAGCGCGACCGCATAGGTCGCCACGATCACCGCGGCGATCGAGGCGCCGGCCGCGGTGCGCGCGTAGTAGCTGAGGTACAGCCCGCCGCAGCCGGCGAGGATCGCCACGCTCGCCGCGACGATCATCATCGGGAACATCCGCTGCGTCACCGCGCGGGCGCAGGCCGCGGGGCCGACGAGCACCGCGACCACCAGCAGGTTGCCCAGGCCCTGCACGGCGACCAGCAACGCCGCCGCGACCAGCAGCAGCAGCGCGACGTCGACCGTGGTCGGGCGCACGCCCAGCGCGGGCGCGTTGAGCCGGTCGAAGCCGACCAGCAGCAGCCGTCCGTGCAGCAGGCCCAGCGCAAGCACGACGGCGACCGCCAGGAGCCCGGCGAGCAGCAGGTCGAGGTCGCTGACGCCGAGGACGTCGCCGAAGAGCAGCTCGCCCAGCCCGGCGGGCGTGTCGGGCGACAGCGCCAGGAGCGCGCCGAGGCCCAGCAGTGCCGTCACCACCACGGCGACCGCGGTGTCGCGGCCGATGACCGGCGTCCGCGCGGCGGCCGCGATCGCCAGCGCGGCGACCGCCAGCCCGGCGGCGCCGCCGAGGATCAGCGGAGCGCCGACCAGCGCGGCGAGCACCAGGCCCGGCAGCAGCGCGTGGGCCAGCGACTCGGTGCTGTAGCTCAAGTTGTAGAAGATGATCCAGCAGCCCAGCGTGCCGCCGGTGACGCCGAGCAGCAGGACCTCGAGCAGTGCGCGCCGGTCGATCCCCTGCTCCCAGGGCGCGATCAGCGTGTGCCAGAGCGTCGCGACGATCACGCGTGGTCGTGGCCGTGATGGTGGGGTGGGATCACGCAGCGGTCGTCGGCGACGTCGACCAGCTCGGCCCCGTAGGTGGCCTCCAGCGTCTCGCGGGTCAGCACCTCGGCCGGCGGGCCGAACGCGACCTGGCGCCGGTTGACCGCCAGGACGCGCTCCCAGTCGCGGGCCTGGTCGACGTCGTGGGTGGCGATGAGCAGGGCACGGCCGTCGGTTGCCAGGCGGGCGAGCAGGCCGTCCAGCAGCTCGATGCTCGGGGCGTCGAGGCCGACGTAGGGCTCGTCGAGGAGCAGGACCGGCGCGTCCTGGACCAGCGCGCGCGCCACGAGGACACGCTGGCGCTGGCCGCCGCTGAGGTCGCCGAAGGTGCGGTCGGCGCGGTCGGCGAGCCCGACGTCGGCCAGCGCCCGCCGGGCGCGCTCGCGATCGGCGCGCCCGGGCCGCCGCCACCACGGCAGCGTCGAGAGCGTGCCCATCAGCGCGACGTCCAGGGCGCTCACGGGGAAGTCGAGCCGCGAGCGCTCGGTCTGGGGAACGACGCCGATCCGTGGCGGGCGCTGCAGCGTCCCGGCGGCGGGCCGGAGCTCGCCGAGCAGCGTGCGAAACAGCGTGGTCTTGCCGCCGCCGTTGGGGCCGAGGATCGCGATGCGCTGGCCGGGCAGCGCGGCGAAGGTGACGTCGCGCAGCACGGTCGGCCCGCCGCCGTAGCCGGCGGCGAGGCCGTCGGTGCTCAGCAGCGGCGACACCGGGGAGGCGGTCGTGGCGGCAGTGCTCATGTGCCGCTCCCGGCGCAGCGGACCCTGCCGCCGCTGAACCCGCGCGCCATCGCGTCGGCGTTGGCGCGCTCCATCCCCAGGTAGGTCGCGCCCCGTGAGCCGGCGGGCCCGAGCGTGTCGCCGTAGAGGTCGCTCTCGGCGGTCGCGCCGGTCTGGCGCGCGATCGCCTCGGCGAGCTTGGGGCTGGCCGACGACTCGGGGAAGACCGCCGTCACGTGCTCGCGGCGGATGACGCGACTCAGGTCGGCGAGGTCGCCCGCCGACGGCTGGGCCTGCGTGGTCTGCGACGGGATGACGGCGCCGACCACCGTGATCCCGTAGCGGTGCGCGAAGTAGGCGAAGGCGTCGTGGTCGGTGACGAGCTTGCGCTGGGCGACGGGCACGCGGTCCAGGCAGCGCGTGATCGCGCGGTCGGTGGCCCGCAGGCGGGCGAGGTAGGCGGCGGTGGAGCGATCGATGTGGGCACGCTGCGCGGGCTCGATCCGCACGAGCGCGTCGTGGATCCGGTGCACGGCGTACTCGACGTTGCGCGGGTCGTGCCACCAGTGCGGATCGAGCCGCGAAGCCTCTGGACCGTCGGTCTCGCCGGGCAGCGCGACGGGGCGCCCGGCGCCGGCGTCGAGGACGGCCGGGTCGCCGCCGGCGTCGCGGACGACCTCGTCCATCCAGCGGTCGAGGCCGTCGCCGCTGCGCACGACCAGCTGCGCGCCCGCCGTGTTCTGGATGTCCTTGGGCCGCGGCTCGTAGTCGTGCGGGTCGGAGTTGGGCTGCAGGATCTGCGTGACCGACACCGCCGGGCCGCCGACCGATCGGACGACGTCGCCGAGCTGGGTGGTCGTGGCGACGACGGCGATCCGGCCGTCGGTGGCCTGCGTGGCTGAGCCGCCGCACCCGCCGGCCAGCAGCGCCAGGGCGGCGAGCGCGGCCGCCGCGAGGGCCGCCTGGCGGCCGTGGCGCATGGTCCGCGCCGCCCGCGCTGCGGCGGCGAGCGCGAAGACGCCGCCGCCGACGACGGCGATCGTGGCGCCCGGTGGCGCGTTGGTCTCCACCGACAGCCACAGGCCCGTGATGCCCTCGGCCACGACGAGCGCCACCGTCGTCAGCTGCCACGTGCGCAGGCGGTCGACGAACAGGCGCGTGGTGGCGGCGGGGACGACCAGCAGGGCGGTGGAGAGCAGCGCGCCGATCGCGTCGAGCGCCGCGACGGCCGACGCGGCGACGAGCGCCAGCAGCAGGAGGTCGGGCAGCGGGGAGCGGGCGCCGAGGGCGCGCGCGCTGTCGCGATCGAAGCCCGAGGCCAGCCAGCGGCGACCGAGCAGGGCGCCGGCCAGCAGCACCGCGACGCCGACCGCCCCGGCGACGAGCTGGTCGGTGGAGTCGATGATCAGCAGGCTCCCGAACAGCAGCCGCTCCACGCTGCCCTGGGAGTGGAAGACGTCGCTGGCCAGGATCACGCCGGCGGCCAGCGCGCCGACGAGCACGAGCGCGGTGGCGCTGTCGTACTCCGCACGGCCGCGGTTGGCCAGCGCCGCGACGCCGACCGCGACGATGCCGGCGGTCGCCAGCGCACCGAGCAGCGGAGAGAACCCGAGCCCGTCGGCGAGCACGAGCCCGGGGAAGGCGGCGGTGCCGACGGCGTGGGCGTAGAAGCTGAGCCCGCGCAGGACGATCCACGTCCCGAGGATCCCCGACCCGACGGCCAGTAGGGCGACCTCGACGACGGCGCGCTGGACGAAGGGCAGGTCGAACGGGGCGGGCACGAGCGCGCAGTATAAGCGAGAACGGTTCTCATTCTCACTGCGGCCGCGGGTGGGGCGGCGCGCGGGCGGCGTGCCGCGGGGCTAGCCGTCTTGGGCGTCGCCCGTGGCGGCGGCGACCGCAACCGCATCCGCCTGGCGGGTGCGCCACGCGACGAGCCGGCGCGCCAGCACGGGGGAGAGGCTCGTGGCGAGCGCGTCGGCCTCGGCGGCCGCCTGCTCGTCGTCGAGGCCCAGGACCTCCTGAGCCAGCACGCGGGCGGCGTGGCGGCGCGAGGTGAGGACGAGGGCGGCGCTCGTTCCGCTGGCGGTCAGGGTCAGCGCCTCGGGCGCGACGAGGTCCACCGTGCGCAGGCGGCGGATCATCTCCAGCGCGGTCGGGTGCGACACGCCGACCTTGCGCGCGACGGCGGCCTGCGACGGCGGCGTGCCGCCGACGTTGAGGTCGCGCAGCACCAGCAGGTAGCGCGCCTCACCCTCGGTCAGCTCCATGCACGGGACCTGGTCGGCGGAGCCGGGTTTGGGACGGGTGGAGCGAGCGGGCATGGCTACCGCTCAGGGTACCGTCGCAGGCGGCGGCCCAGAGCCCAGCGGGCGGTCGACGAGCGGGGCGGGCGCGGGCGCGGCCAGGCCTTGGGCCAGCGCACCGGCGATCACAGCGACCGCCTCGCGGCTGCTGGGCATCACGGTGGTGTTGAAGAAGCCGTGCAGCTGGCCGTGGCGCTGGTGGGTCACCGACACCCCGGCGTCGCGCAGGCGGGCCGCGTAGGCCTCGCCCTCGTCGCGCAGCGGGTCGGGGACGCAGGTCGCCACGTAGGCGGGCGGCAGCCCGGTGAGGTCGTCGGCGCGCAGCGGCGAGGCGAGTGGCTCGGCGCGGCGTTGCCGGTCGGGGACGTACCTGTCCACGTACCAGTCCATCGCGCGCTCGGTCAGGAAGAAGCCGTCGGCGAACGTCGCGACCGAGTCGGCCTTCTCGGCGAGGTCGACGGCCGGGTAGATCAGCAGTTGGAACGCGGCGCCGGGCAGTCGCTCGTCGTCGCGGGCGTCCAAGGCGACGATCGCGGCCAGGTTGCCGCCGGCGCTGTCGCCGCCGACCGCGATGCGCGCCGGGTGCGCGCCCAGCCGCGGCGCGTGCGCGACGGCCCAGGCGTAGGCGGCGATCGCGTCGTGGACCGCCGCCGGGTACGGGTGCTCGGGCGCGAGGCGGTAGTCGACCGACAGCACCCGGACGCCGGCGAGGTGCGCCAGCAGCCGGCAGCTCGCGTCGTGGGTGGCCACCGATCCCTGGACCCAGCCGCCGCCGTGGTAGTACACCAACAAGGGACCGGGTGTGGGAGCGGCGTGCGGCGCGTACAGCCGCGCCGGGATCGGGGCATTGCCGTCGACGCCGCCGATCGCGTGGTCGCTGACCGCCAGCGGCAGGCGCGGGTGCACCGCCATCGACCGGGCCGAGAGCAGCAGCCGGTGACGCTGCTCGTCGACGGTCACGCGGTCGTTCTGGCGGTCGGGCGCGACGGCCGACAGGCGCGCCAGCATCCACGCCTCGGGATGCAGGCCCTCGGCATGTGGCGGCGGCGTGCCGGCCAGGCGGCGCACGAGCGGCGCGGGCAGGGCGTACACCGCGCGGCAGAGCAGGCCGCCGAGGCGCGCCTCCAGCCGGCCGAGCAGCAGGGACGGGGTGATCATCGGCGGATCGGCTCCTGGGAGGGACGGCGGACGGGGCGGGTGCGGTGCCGGACCACGGCCTCGCGGGTCGCGCGACCCACTAGAACAACGCCATCCCGGGCTGGACGCCGACCTCGACCAGGCGCGGCCCGGTCTGGTCGGCCAGCGCCTCGGTCAGCGCGGCGTGCAGCTCATCGCGGCCGGTGACCGACCGCGACGGGACGCCGTAGCTGGCGGCCGTGGAGGCGACGTCGAGCCCGGGCAGGTCCAGGCCCGGCGCGCCCTCGACCTGCTCGAGCGTGGAGAACCACTTCAGGATCGAGTACTCGCCGTTGCGGAGCACGAGGAAGGTGACCGGCACGTTGTAGGCCTTGGCGGTCCAGAAGCCGGTGATCGCGTACTGCGCCGAGCCCTCGCCGAGGACGCACACGACGGGCCGCGAGGGCTCGGCGAGCTGCACGCCGATGGCGGCCGCCAGGCCGAAGCCCAGGCCACCGGCGGCGCTGAAGTAGTAGCTGCCGGGCGTCGAGATCCGCAGCCGGTTGCGCAGCGCCAGCGTGCTGGACGGCGACTCGAGCACGATGATCGCGCCCTCGGGCAACACCTGCGCGAGCGTGCCGTGCACGTCGCCGGGATCCATCGGCGCGCCGGGATCGCCGTCGGCCGGCGCCGGAGCGCGGTCCAGCGCGGTCGGCGGCGTGCGGCTGCTGCGCTCAGGGCCGAGCTCGGTCAGAAGCGCGTCGAGGGTCAGGCCGACGTCGGCGACGATCGCGTCACCGGCCGGCGCCCGTGCGGCCTCGTCGGGATCGTCGGTGATCGCCACGAGTTCGGTGCCCTCCGGCAGCGCCGGGCCGGGCAGGTAGGGGTAGTACGGGAACACCGACGAGCCGACGACCAGCACGAGGTCGTGGCCCTCCAGCGCCTGGCCGGCGGGACCGATCGCCGGCGGCAGGCTCCCGCGGAAGTGCGCGTGGCCCTCCGGGAAGCCGAGCCGGCCGCCGCCCGGGGCGGGCGTCGCCCAGACCGGCAGTGCCTGGTGCTCGGCCAAGGCGACCGCCTGGTCCCACGCGCCGGCGGCGTCGATGCCCGGGCCGGCGACCAGCGCGGGGTTGCGCGCGGCGCGCAGTCGAGCGGCCAGCGCGCGCACGCTCTCCGGGTCGGCCACGGCCCGTCCGCCGACCTTGCGCGTTACCGCCGCGCGCGCGGCGGCCTCGTCGACCTCGACGCCCCAGTCGTCCATCGGAAGCGACACGAACGCCGGACCCTGCGGGGGCAGCGAGGCGAGGTAGGTCGCGCGCGCCAGCGCCGCCGGGACGTCCTGCGCGCGCGGCGGCTCGAAGCTCCACTTCACGTACGGCTGCGGCACCTCGGTGGCGCGGTGGTTGGTGAGGTTGGCCTGCATCGTGAGATAGGGCCGGTGCTGCTGGCCGGCGGTGATCAGCAGCGGCGCCTTGTTGGCCTGGGCGTTGAAGATGGCGCCCATGGCGTTGCCGACGCCGGGCGCGGTGTGGAGGTTGGCGTGGGCGACGCGGCCCGTGGCCTGCGCGTAGCCGTCGGCCATGCCGATCACGACGGCCTCCTGGAGCCCCAGCACGTAGCGGAAGTCGGAGGGGAAGTCGGCGAGCATCGGCAGCTCGGTGGAGCCGGGATTGCCGAAGATCGTCGTCATGCCGCGCTCGCGGAACAGCTCGAACGCCGCGTCGCGGACGGTGGTCACAGGACAGGTCTCCTCTTCGCGGGTGCCGGGCGTACGCCCGCCGCGGTGCACCCTGCCAGATGGAGCGCGCCCAAGCCACCAACGCCGCACGCGGGCGTGCACTAGAGTTGCCGATCGGTCACTATGGATTCTCGATCCGCACCCACGCCCGAGGGGCTCGGCGCCCTCGCCGCCACGATCGGCCACACCGTCCGCGCCGAGCGCGCCGCGCAGGGCTGGTCGCTCGGTGACCTGGCTCGCTCGTCCGGCCTGTCCAAGACGATCCTCGCGCGGATCGAGCGGGGCGAGGGCAACCCGTCGGTGGAGACCCTGTGGCGCGTCTCGCAGGCGCTCCGCGTCCCGCTCGGCGCGCTGCTGACGCCGCCGACCCGGCCGCGCACCCGCGTCGTGCGGTCGCGGGCGACCGAGCCGCTGGCCTCCGAGGACGGCATGGCCGCCTGGCTGCTGCACGCCGACGGCCGCGACCACCGCTCCGAGGTCTTCGAGCTCGATCTGCCCAAGGGCGTCGACCGGCGCGGCGAGCCGCACCTGCCGGGCACCGAGGAGCTCATCTTCTGCCTCACGGGTCGCGTGCTCGTCGGGCCGGTCGGCGAGGAGGCCGAGCTGGGCCCCGGCGACGCCGCGTGGTTCACCGCCGACGTCGCCCACCACTACCTCGCGCTGCGCGACTGCCGCGCGCTGTGCTGGATGAGCTACGCCGGGGTGCGCACGTGAGCCGCCACGCCGCGATCCTGCATCCGGTGCTGGCCGGGGTCGTCGCCGCGCTCGTCGGGTTCGCCGGGGCATTCGCGATCGTGCTGGCCGGCCTGCATGCCGTCGGCGCGAGCGACGCGCAGGCGTCGTCGGGCCTGCTCGTGCTCTCGGTCTCCATGGGTGCGGTCGGCGTCGCGCTGTCGCTGCGCCACCGCATGCCCCTGACGATCGCCTGGTCGACGCCGGGCGCGGCGCTGCTGATCGCGGCCGGCCACGTCCACGGCGGCTATCCCGCCGCCCTCGGCGCGTTCGCGCTGGCGGGACTGCTCGTCGTGATCTCCGCGCGGTGGCCCGCCATGACGCGTGCCATCCTCGCCATCCCCGGCCCGCTGGCCAACGGCCTGCTGGCCGGCGTCCTGCTGTCGGTCTGCCTGGCGCCCGTCCACGCCGTCGTCGACGTGCCGCGCCTGGCGATCCCGGTGGTCGTCGTGTGGCTGATCCTCACGCGCGTGGCGCGCCGCTGGGCGGCGATCGGCGCGCTGGTCGCGGCGGCGATCGGCGTCGCGCTGGATCCCGTCGCCGGGGCGGGGCCCGCGCATCTCGCGCCGCAGCTGACGTGGGTCACACCGCACCTCGACGCCGGCACGCTGATCGGCCTCGGCCTGCCGCTGTTCGTCGTGACGATGGTGTCGCAGAACGTCGCGGGCCTGAGCGTGCTCCGCGCCAACGGGTACCAGGCGCCGCTGCGGTCCGTGCTGACCGCCACCGGCGTCGCCTCCATCGCCGGCGCCCCGCTCGGCGCCCACGGCATCAACCTCGCGGCGATCACCGCCGCGCTGACCGCCGGACCCGACGCCGATCCCGACCCCGCCCGCCGCTGGATCGCCGGCGTCAGCGCCGGCGCCGTCTACCTCGTCCTCGGGCTCGGCGCCGGGCTGGCGACCGCGCTGCTGGCCGCCTCGCCGCCCGTGCTGATCGAGGCGGTCGCCGGCCTGGCGCTGCTCGGCACGCTCGGCGCCGCGCTGCGCGCCGCCACCGCCGACGAGGACCAGCGCGAGGCCGCGATGATCACCTTCGTCGTCAGCGCCTCCGGCATCGCGGTCATCGGGATCAGCGCGCCGTTCTGGGGCCTGCTCGCCGGGCTCGCGTTCCTCGGCCTGCACCGGGCGCGGTACGGTCGGCCGCGCACCATCGATGAGCCGGCCGTCCCAGCACAGCGCAGCGCCCGAGAGACGACCTGACGGCCGGCTGGCCGTCGACCGCCTCGGCGACGACGTCGCCGCCCAGGTGGTGGTGCTCGACGACTTCCGCGTCGGCGAGGGTCCGATCCGCGAGCCGCACCGCCACGACTACCACGAGCTCTTCTGGCTGCGCGATGGCGCCGGAGAGCACCTGATCGACGGGGAGCGCCTGGCCGTCGTGCCGGGCACCGTGACGGTCATCGGGCGCGGGCAGGTCCATCAGCTCCACCACGCCAGCGGGCTGCGCGGCGGGCTGCTGCGCTTCACCGACGCGGCGCTGGCCGGCGGCGCCGAGCGCATCGCGGCCGGCTGGCTGCTGACCGGCCGCGGCGGGCGCGCCATCGCGGTGCCCGAGGGCGAGGGGGATCGCCTCGACGCCCTGCTGGCGGTGCTGCGCTCCGAGATGCAGCGACCCGCCGATCCGTTCTCGGCCGACGTCGTGCGCCATCTGATCTCCACGCTGCTGCTGTGGCTGGAGCGCTGGTACGACGCGTCGCGCACCGAACGGCGCGGGGCCGACGACGCCGACGTCCAACTGCACCGGCGCTTCACCGCGCTGCTGGAGCGCGACTTCGCGCGCCACCACGACGCGGCGCACTACGCCGACGCGCTGGCCGTGCCCGGGCCGGCGCTCTCGCGCGCGCTGGTCGCGCTGACCGGGCGCTCGACCAAGGAGCTGATCACCGAGCGGGTCATGCTCGAGGCCGTGCGCCTGCTGCGCTTCACGGACCTGACGGTCGGCGAGGTCGCGTTCCGCGTGGGGTTCGCCGACCAGCTGTACTTCTCGCGCGCGTTCAAGCGCTCCGTGGGGCGGGCGCCGCAGGCGTACCGCGAGACGGCGCGGGGCTAGCACCCGGGCGGCGCGACGGCCGCCCGCACGGAAGTCCATGCATCGGCGTGCTTTGCCCATACCGCGGGCGCCGGCGCACGCCGACACTGACCTCCATGAGCCCGTCCACCGTCTCCGGCAGCGCCGATCCGGCCGCCCCGTCGCTGCCCGCGACGCTGCGCCTCGGCCCCGTCCACATCACGGTCACCGACCTCGACCGCTCCGTCGCGTGGTACCAGCGCGCCCTCGGCCTGCGCGTCCACCGCCACGACCCGACCGACGCGGCGCTCGGAGCAGGCGGCGAGGACGTCGTCGTGCTGCACGAGCAGTCCCAGGCTCGCCCGGCCGGCCGTCACGCCGGCCTCTACCACTACGCCATGCTCTACCCGACACGCGAGGAGCTCGCCCGCGCCGCGCTGCGGCTCGCCGCCACGGGCACGCCGATCCAGGGTGCCTCGGACCATGGCACGCACGAGGCGATCTACCTGCCCGACCCCGACGGCAACGGGATCGAGCTGGCCGCCGACCGGCCGCGCGAGCAGTGGCCGACCCCGGAAGAGGAGTTCTCCGGCGGCGGTCCGCGGCCGCTGGACTTCGACGCGCTGCTGGCGACCGTCGCTGCCGAGGGCGACGCCGCCGCGGCCGGCATGGTGCAGGAGGGCCTGCGCATGGGGCACGTCCACCTGCACGTCGGGGACGTCGGCGCGGGCCTGGCGTTCTACCGCGACGTCCTCGGCTTCGACGTCTGGGCGCTGCTGCCCACGGCCGCGTTCGTCTCGGCCGGCGGCTACCACCATCACCTGGGGTTCAACACGTGGAAGGGCGAGGGCGCCCCGCGCGTCCCCGGCGGGGTCGTGGGCCTGCGCCACTGGACGATCGTGCTCGAGACCGTCGACCAGGTGGCCGAGGTGCGCGACCGCGTCCGCACCGCCGGCCTGGCCGCGACCGACGTCACCGGCGGCTTCGCCGTCGCGGATCCGTGGGGGATCGGAGTGCACGTCGTGGTGTCGGGCTGACGGCTGGCCGCCTAGTCGGACTTGCCTCCGGCCCCAGCGCTCTGCGAGGCTCAGCGACGGAGTCACCGCCCTTCAGTCCCGGAGGGCGGGGAGCAGGAGGAGAGAGCACATGCACGTCAAGCGCCTGGCGACCGCCATCGCGGTCGCAGCGGTCGGTCTGGGAGCGTCGGCGGCCAGCGCCGGAGCGGCCCTGCCGGTCATCTACAACTTCCCGGCGGCCATCGCCGCGTCGGCGGCCCAGCCGGGCGGCTCGCCGCTGGGGGCCAACGACTGGTCCTGCCGGCCATCGGCCGCCCACCCGCGCCCGGTCGTCCTGGTCAACGGCACGTTCGCCAACCAGATCGACAGCTGGAACGCGTTCTCGCCGTTGCTGAAGAACAACGGCTACTGCGTCTACACCTTCAACTACGGCGGCCTGTTCCTGGGGCAGGTCGGCGCCTACGGCCCCGTCGCCGCCTCGGCCAACGAGCTGAAGACCGAGGTCGACAAGGTGCTGGCCAGCACCGGGGCGGCCAAGGTCGACGTCGTCGGCTGGTCGCAGGGCGGCATGATGCCGCGGTACTACATCAAGAACCTCGGCGGGGCCGCGAAGGTCAACCACCTCGTCGGCCTGGCGCCGTCCAACCACGGCACCACGCTCAGCGGCCTGGCCACGCTGGCCGGCTACTTCCCGGGCGCCCTGCCGCTCGTCGGCGCGCTGTGCCCGGCGTGCACCGACCAGGTCAAGGGCTCGCCGTTCATCACCGCGCTGAATGCCGGTGGCGACACCGTGCCGGGCGTCAAGTACACGGTGATCCAGTCCCGCTACGACGAGGTCGTGACGCCCTACTCGTCGGCGTTCCTCTCGGGCCCCGACGTCACCAACATCACGATCCAGGACGTGTGCTTCCTGGACGGCGGCGAGCACCTGTCGATGACCAGCGACCACATCGTCGGCCGGCAGATGCTCAACGCGCTCGACCCCGCCCACGCGCAGTCGACGCTGTGCACGCCGATCGTGCCCGCGGTGGGCGGCTGACCGGCGCGTCACCTGGGGGCCGGCACGCCGGCCTCCAGGTGCACAGCCTTGACCTGCGTCAGCTCGTCGAGCAGCTCGGGCCCGTAGCCCAGGCCCGCGCCGCTGATGCCGCGCGGGTGGGCGGCCCCACCGGGCGCGCCGCCCCAGACGGCGTTGACCTTCACCGTGCCGGCCCGCAGCTCGGCGCAGGCGCGCGCCGCGTGCTCCTGCGAGCACGTCAGCACGGTGGCGGCCAGCCCGTAGGGCGTGTCGTTGGCCGCCTTCAGCGCCCCGTCGAACGACGCGACGGTCCGCACCGGGGCGACCGGCCCGAACGTCTCGCGCGCCATCACGTCCATGGCGTCGTCGGCGTCGGCGAGCACCGTGGCGGGGTAGAAGCAGCCGGGACCGGGCGCGGGCGTGCCGCCGGCGAGGACGCGGGCGCCCGCGTCGCGAGCGGCGGCGACGAGGGCGTGGACGCCGGAGCGGGCGCGCTCGTCGACCAGCGGGCCGAGCCGGCTGCCGGGCTCGAGCGCCGGGCCGAGCCGCAGCGCTCGCGCCTCCGCGACCAGGGCGTCGAGGAACGGTGCCGCGACGTCGGCGTGGACGTAGACGCGCTCGACCGACACGCAGATCTGCCCGGCGTTGGCGAATGCGCCCGACGCCGCCTGCGCCGCGGCCCACGCGGGGTCGACGCCGGCGTCGACGACCAGCGCGTCGTTGCCGCCGAGCTCGAGGACGGCGTGCGCGCCGCGCGCCGCACACGCCTGGGCGATCTCCCGGCCGGCGGTCGTCGAGCCCGTGTGCAGCACGACGTCGACGTCCGGGTGGGCGGCCAGCGGACGACCGGTGCGGCCGTCGCCCTGGACCAGCGTCACGACGCCGTCGGGCAGCTCGGCGGCGAACAGCTCGGCCAGCAGCTCCGAGCAGAACGGCGTGCGCTCCGACGGCTTGAAGACCACCGTGTTGCCCGTCGCCAGCGCGGCGGCCAGGCCCTGCGCGGTGATCGCGATCGGGTCGTTGAACGGCACGAGCGCCGCGACGACGCCGCGCGGCTCGTGGCGCATCGCGTCGAACGCCGTGGCGGCGCCCTGCAGCGCGCGGCCGCGGTGCAGCGGACCGAGCTCGGCGTACTGCTCGATGGTCGACGCGCCCGCCTCGACGCCGCCGCGGGCATCGGCCAGCAGCTTGCCGCTCTCGCGGGCGTTGCGCTCGGCCAGCTCTCCGGCCCGGGTGCGCATGGCCGCGGCCACGCGCTTGAGCGCGGCGGCGCGCTCGGTGGCGGCGGTGGCCGCCCAGCCGGGCTGTGCCGCGCGCGCCGCGGCCACGGCGCGGTCGACGTCCGTCGCGCCCGCGACCGGCACCGTGCCGACGTGCTCGCCGGTGGAGGGATCGGTGATGGTGATGGTCTGGGTCTGGGTCGGGGTCTGGGTCGGGGCGGCGGTGGCGGCCATTGCGGGGTCGGTGCTCCTCGGCGTCGAAGGTCAGGACGGCAGCGCGGCGAGCTGGTCGAGGACCGCGCGCGGCGCGATCTCGAGCAGCCCGTCGTCGGGCTGGTCGGCGTGCGGGTCCCCGGTGCGGCCGGCCCAGAGCACGCGGTGGCGGTCGGCGCGTTCCGGGGGCGGTCCCCAGGTCTGCGGGGAGGTCGGGCCGAAGAGCACGACCGACGGGACGCCGAAGGCGGTGGCGAGGTGCGCGACGCCGGTGTCGCCGCAGACGACGCGGCCTGCGTGGGCGACGACGGCGGCCAGCGCGCGCAGGTCGGTGCGGCCGGCCAGGACCGCGGCCGGCGGCAGCCCGGCGACGCCGGCCACGCGCAGCGCGAGCGGCCGCTCGGCGGCGCCGCCGGTGAGGACGACCGGCCGGGAGGCCGCGGCTTCGCCGGCGGCCACGACGGCGTACCGGGCCGCGGGCCAGCGGCGCGCGGCGCTGGCGGCGCCGGGATGGATGACCGTCGCGCCCCGGGCGTAGGCGAGCTCGTCCGCCAGCGGTGGCGCCGGCAGGTCGAGTCGTGTCGGATCGGCGGGGATCCCGGACTCGGTCAGCAGCCGGCACCAGCGGAGCACCTCGTGCTCGCCGGCGCGCCACGCGGGCATCCCGCGCGTCTCGGGCACGGCGTCGTGGGCGAAGGCGATCAGCCGGCGCGGCGCGGCGGCCAGCGCGACCGCGTGCGATTGCGGTCCGCGGCCGTGAAGGTTGACGAGCAGGTCGGCGTCGTGGGTCGCGGTCGGCAGCGCGCGCAGCGGCTCGGCATGGATCGTCCGCCACCCGGCGAGGTCGATCAGCGGCG
>DASYLT010000193.1:0-9522 GCA_036009425.1 Baekduia sp.
GACCCCGCGCTCGTGGAACAGGCGGGCGAGCACGCGGTGCGTGATCGTGGCGCCGACCTGCGACTTGATGTCGTCGCCGATGATCGGCAGGCCGGCCTTCTTGAAGCGCTTGTCCCAGTAGTCCTCGCGGGCGATGAAGACCGGGATGCAGTTCACGAAGCCGCAGCCGGCCTCGATGACCTGCTCGACGTACCACTTGGTGGCCTGCTCGGAGCCGACCGGGAGGTAGGAGACGACGACGTCGGTGTGCGTCTCCTTGAGGATCGACACGATGTCGGCGGTCTCGCCCGGCGCCTTGGTGATCTTCTGGGAGAGGTACTTGCCGAGGCCGTCGTGCGTCATGCCGCGGTACACCGGCACGTCGAGCTTCTTGGGGACCTTGTTGGTGAACTTGATCGTGTCGTTCGGGTCCGCCCAGATGGCCTGGGCGAGGTCCTTGCCGACCTTCGTCTTGTTGATGTCGAAGGCGCAGGTGAACTCGATGTCGCGCGGGTGGTAGCCGCCGAGATCGTTGTGCATCAGACCGGGGATGGTCTCGTTGCGCTCGTCGTCGGCGTAGTGGTAGACGCCCTGAACGAGGGAGTTGGCGCAGTTGCCGACGCCGATGATCGCGACGCGGACCTTGTCGCGCTGGTAGCGCGCCGCGCCGTTCGTCGCGGGGGCCGCCGCCGTCTTCTTGGGAGCGGTGATGCCGTTGGTGCCGTTGGTGCTCAAGGGGGAAATGCCTTTCTCGAAGTCCATCGTCAACCACCCCGCAAGCGGGTTGCGGTTACAGGAACCGGGCGACGCGGCAGGCGGTTCAGGCCGTGGCGGCGGGCTCGGTCAGAGCCTTGCGCACGTGGAAGATCCGCTGCAGGACGGTGATGGTGCTCAGCCCCGCGAGGACGTACACAGCGGGGGCAAGCAACTCGAAGTCTGCCAGACCGGCACCCTTCGCGAACAGCAGCCCGATGCTGAGGATCACGACCCGCACCGCGCGGGTGGCGATTCCGACCTTGCACTCGACCCCCAGCGCCTCGGCGCGGGCCCGGGTGTAGCTGACCATCAGCGACGCCAGGACGGCGATCACGCAGGCCGCGACCGCGAACTGCATGTCGCGAGACGCGAAGTACGCGGCGACGGCCGTCAGGACGACGCCCTCCTCGATGCGGTCCAGCGTCGAGTCCAGGAACGCGCCGAAAGGCGAGCCCTTGCCCGACATGCGCGAGTAGCGCCCGTCGAGGGTGTCGCAGACCGAGCCGATGATGAACATCAGGCCGCCGAGGAAGAACAGGCGCTCGGCGACCAGGACCGCGGCGCCGACGCACAGCAGGAAGCCGGTCAGCGAGATCGCGTTCGGGGTCAGGCGCGACTCGATGAGCCGGTTGCGGACCAGCTCGCGGCGCTCGGTCGCTGCCAGCGGACGGCGGCCGCTGCGCGGGGAGGGTGACGAGGACATGTGGGGAAGGCCTTACGCGGTGGCTTTGGCGGGCGAGAAGGCCCACGCCTCAGGGCGCTTCTGCGCGAGCCACCGCGCAGCGTAGAAGCTCAGGGCGGCGGTCGCCGCGCCGAGGAACGCGTCGAGGATCCAATGGTTGCCCGTCGAGACCACGACCCAGGCCATGAGCAGCGGGTACAGCGCCCAGAAGAGGCGGGCCGGGCGCCACGTGACCATCTGCGCCAGCGACCACCCGATCAGCAGCGCGTTGCAGCAGTGCATGGAAGGCACGGCGGCGTACGGGTTGAACAGCGCGTTGACCTTGACGTCGTTGTGGTCGACGCCGGTGAAGTTCGAGACCGCGTCCTGGAAGCCGAGCTCGGGGAAGAACCGCGGCGGGGCGGTCGGGTAGACCATGTAGCCCACCAGCGCGATCACCATGCCGACGATGAACATGTTCCGCACGAAGTAGAAGCGGTCGTTGTGCCACAGGTAGATGTAGATCAGCGCGGCCAGGCAGATCGTGGTCTGGGCGTTGAGGTAGATCCAGCTCGCGACGTCCATCGCGAAGCCCCATCCGCCCGTCCACGTCTGCACCGTCGGCTCGATGAACAGCCCGGTCGCCTGCTCGATGCCGATCAGGTGGCGGGCGTTCTGGAAGGCGGCGGTCGCTCCCTGCGGGTCGTCGATCGCACCGCGCGTGAGCCGGTAGGCGTAGTACGCAGTGGCGAACAGGAGGACCTGACGAAGCACGTCGAGGGGACCGTGCGGGAAGACCCTGCCCATGAGTCGTGTGAGACCGACCGGCATGGAACGATCGATCCTACCGGTCACCCGCGGACGCACGGAAGGGGGGTTGCCCGTACCTAACAGGACCTAACCCGGTGAGCGGCCCCGATCGGCGACCGCCCCGACCCGGGCGCCCGGGCCGGTCATCGCGTACAGCGAGGGCCGGTCGCCCGCACTCGGGACAGCGCGAAGTCGGTGGCCAGGCGGACGCGGCCCGGAGCCGTCACGGTCAGCTGCGTCCAGTCGCCGGCCGGTGCCACGCAGCCCCGTCCGCGGACGATCCGCCAGTACGGGGTGAACCGTACGCGCACGAGGATCCGCCCCGCCCGCGGCACGTCGAGGTCGACGGTGTCGCTGTCCATCGCGACGACGCGGGCACCCGCGCCCATCGCCATCGGGGCGGCGGCGGCCACCGCGAAGATGCGCCAGTGCGCGTCGCGGTAGACCTCGTGCAGGTAGGGCGGCCGCGCCCGCACCAGCGCGGCCTCGGCCGCCGCCGAGTAGTCGATCGGTGCGTCGGCCAGCGCCACGTACCGCACGGCGTTCTCGTCCAGCCAGCGCCGGTAGCGCGCCGCGGTCAGCGGCCGCCCGTCGTAGAACAGCGGGTTGACCTTGCGGTCCAGTTGGCGCTCCCAGCCGCGGGCCAGCGGCACGGTCGGCGCGACCCGCGCCGACTCCCAGTGGTTGTCGGTGAACGGGATCTCGACGCGGAACGGATCGCCCGGGCGCGTCGCGAGGAACCGCAGCATGCCGTCGTAGTAGGAGGCGTGCACCGAGCGGTCGCTGGAGGCGCGCACCACGTCGTCGATCGGCGACGAGACCTGCCAGTAGACGAGCGGCAGCACGAGCAGCAGCAGCGTCCGGCGGCGGTCGGGCCAGAGCGCGATCGCCGCCAACGGACCGGCGAACACCGCGCCCAGGCGCACCGCGTTGCCGCCCATCGGCGTGCTGAGCGCCCCGCTGACGACCATCAGCACCACGTACAGCGCGACCCCGAGGCGCAGCGTGCGCTGGTCGCGCGGCAGCAGCACGAGGACGAGGAGGGTCGCGGCGAGGCTCGGCCAGAACGCCGAGGCCGTGAACGGGAAGTCGCCGCCTTCGGGGAAGAACACCGTCAACGCCAGGGCGGGCGCGAGCGTCGTGGCGCACAGCACGGCGGTGAGCATCAGGCGGCGGTGGGTCACGCCCCACGCGACGAGTGCCAGCGCCAGGAAGGCGGCGGCGACGGGGCTGGCCAGGGCCGTCGCCGCACCGGCCACCGCGCACAGCGCCATCCGGCCCCGGGCCAGCGCCAGCACGGCGAGCAGGCCGAGGGCCAGGCCGAGCGCGAACGTCAGCCGGCCGGTGACCAGCGAGACGGCGGTCGCCGTTGCGAACCACAGCGCGGCCGGGCGGCCGTCGTCGCCCCGCGCCAGCAGCGCCAGGCGCTCGAACGCCCACGCCGCGGCCACCGCCGCCAGGGCGCCGACCAGCCGCGGGCCGAGCAGCGCCGCCAGCGGCGGGAACAGGATCGAGTACGCGGGGACGTGGTGGCCGGCGTACCAGCCGTTGTCCCAGATCGTCGGACCCGCGTGCTCGAACAGCCACGTCCGGTAGGTCTGGGCCGCGAGGTCGGCACTCGCCGGGTCGAGCACGAGATAGAGCGCCGCGAGGAGGGCGGCCACAGACCATGCGGGGGGCGCGAAGGCTCGCCCAGAGGGCTCGCTTCGCGGGCGCGAGCTCGCCCAGGGGCTCGCTCGCACGGCCACTGCCTCCTTCAGCCCCGGCTCAAGAGCTGAAGTCCGCCGTGATGGCGTTGCCGGCCTGCTCGCCCATCGAGCCGTAGACGCGGCCGACGCCCACGCGCCGCAGGCCGCCGTTCATCAGCACGGCCCGGTGGTGGGCCGAGTTCATCCAGAGGCGGACGACCAGCTTCCCGGAGGCGCCGGAGCCGCTCGGGGCCCAGGCCAGCGTCTCGCCGTACTGGCGGTGCTTGCCCGCGCGCTGCATGCGCGTGCTGAAGGTCGAGCCGTCGAACGAGCTGTGGCTGAGCAGGTCGTGCTGCAGCATCTCCACCGAGTGCCGGCGGGCGGCGCGGGCCAGGGGGCGGGTCAGGCGCACGGCCCGCAGGTGATGGGTGCGGCGGACGCGGTTGATCTCGCGGACGATCGCGGTCTCGGCCTTGGCCTGGGCGGCGAAGGCGTAGACGGGCGGGGGCGTGGGTACGGGCACGGGACGGTCTCCTGGTCCGGGGGTGCGGATCGGGGGAACGGGCGGTCCTTGCCCGGGGGTCTTCTCCATGGCCGGTGGAAGGCCTGCCCGCAACGGACGCTGAGAAACGTCCTGCCGGCTGGCCGTGACCATATCCGCCCCCGGAGATCGACGCCATGCCGCGTGGCTCCAGCGCTGCAAGACGGCGACCGCGCCACGACCGCAAGTACCGTACGCGCCTGATGCGCATCCTCTGTGTCGGAGAGGCGGTCGTGGAGCTGATCTGCGAGCGCCCCGTGGCCTCGTTCGCCGAGGCCGACGCCTTCGCGCCGCACGTCGGCGGCGCGGCGGCCGGCGTCGCGATCACCGCTGCGCGCCGCGGCGCCGACGTGGCGTTGGCGGCCACCGTGGGCGACGACTTATGGGGCGGTTGGCTGCAGGATCGCCTGCAGGCCGAGCGCGTCGTCCTCGACCACTTCGCGCGCTCCGGCGACCAGGCCACGCCCGTGTCCTTCGTCACGGTGGGCGCCGAGGCGCAGACCACCGCGACGACCTACGGCACGAGGGCGCCGCTGGCCGCCCTCGGCGAGCGCCTGCTGGATGCCGTCGACGCGGCCGACGCGCTGTTCTTCTCGTCGGCCACGCTCGTCGACGAGCCGGCCCGGGAGCTGACGCTCGCCGCCCGGGCCCGTGCTCGCGACGCCGGCAAGCCCGTCGTCCTCGACCCCGACCTGCGCGCCGACCGCTGGCGCTCGACCTCGGCGGCGGTGGAGATCGTGGGCGCCGCGGTCGACGGCGCGTTCCTGGTCAAGGCCAACGCCCGCGAGGCGCGCGCGCTCACCGGCGAGCTCGACGTCGAGGCGGCCGCCGCCTCGCTGCTGGCCGCCGGCGCGCAGCACGTGGTCGTCACGCTGGGCGCCGACGGCGCGCTGCTGCGCGGTGGCGGCGTCGATCGCACCGTGCGCGGCGTGGCGGCCGCGGCCGTCGACACCACCGGCGCCGGCGACGCGGTCACGGGCGTCCTGCTGGCCGCGCTGGCGCGCACCGGCTTCTATCCCGCGGCGCTGGCCGCGATGCTGCCCGACGCGGTGGCCGAGGCCGCCCGCGCGACCGAGCGCTATGGGGCCGTCACCCGGTGAGCGCCGACCTCGCGACGGTCCCCCGCGACGCGTGGGTCCCGCCGCGGCGCGCGCGGACCGCCCGGGTGCGTGAGCGGTTGCGCGACGTCTACGGCGTCCCCTGCGCGCCGCCCCACGAGGACCCGCTGGCCGAGCTGATCCTGACCGTCCTGTCGCAGTCGACCAACGACCGCAACCGCGACGTCGCGTTCCTGCGCCTCCGCGACCGCTTCGACTCCTGGGACGCGGTGCGCGACGCGCCCGTGCCGGAGGTCGAGGAGGCGATCCGCCCGGGCGGGATCTCCAAGGTCAAGTCCCAGCGGATCCACGACATCCTGCTCGCCATCGAGGCGGCCAACCCGGCGGAGGGCCTCGACCTGGGCTGGATGCGCGACGCGCCCGTGCCGGAGTCGCGCGACTTCCTGTGCGCGCTTCCCGGCGTCGGGCGCAAGACCGCCGCGTGCGTCCTGCTGTTCTCCTATGGGTTGCGCGACGTCCCGGTCGACACGCACGTCTCGCGCGTCGGCATGCGCCTGCACCTGCTGCGTCCGGGCGCACCCTTCGAGGAGCTCCACGACGCGATGCTCGCCCTGACGCCGCCCGGCGCCGAGCTCGAGTTCCACATCAACCTGCTACGCCACGGCCGGCGCACCTGCCACGCGCAGCGCCCCGACTGCGCGTCCTGCATCCTGATGAGGACATGTCCCTCGATGCGCCTGATGCAGCGCCCATGACCACCCGCACGCCGGGAGGCGCTTCGACGCCGCCGCGCGTAGCCCTGGCCACCTTCTCGGTCTTCCCCGAAGGGGACGTCGACGACGCCGGCCTGCCCGCGGCGCTGGGCGGCGCCGACTTCGTCGTGTGGGACGACCCGGAGGCCGACTGGGATCGGTACGACCTTGTCGTCGTCCGCTCGACCTGGGACTACCACGACCGCCGAGACGCGTTCCTGCAGTGGGCCGACCGCCTCGGTCGCCGGCTGGTCAACCCGCCCGACATCCTGGCGTGGAACACCGACAAGCGCTACCTGCACGAGGTCGCCGAGGCAGGGCTGCCGGTGGTGCCGACCACGCTCGTGGAGCCGGGCGAGCCGCTCCGGGCGCCCGCGGGCGAGTACGTCGTCAAGCCCACCGTCTCGGCCGGCTCGCGCGACACGGCGCGCTTCGCCGGCGGGGAGCAGGAGTCCGCGCGCGCCGCCGCGCTGGTGGCCGACATCCACGCCTCGGGCCGCACTGCGATGGTCCAGCCCTACGTCGCTTCGGTCGACACGCGCGGCGAGACCGCGCTGCTGTTCTTCGACGGCGCCTTCTCGCACGCCATCCACAAGGGCCCGCTGCTGCGCCCCGGGCAGGAGCCGACGAGCCAGGTCTTCGCGCCGGAGACCATCGAGGCGCGCACCGCGTCCGACGCCGAGCGCGACGTCGCGCAGCGGATCGTGGACTGGGTGCAGCAGCGCTTCGGGACACTGCCCGTCTACGCCCGCATCGATCTGGTCGAGGACGCCGCCGGTGCTCCGCTGCTGCTCGAGCTGGAGCTCACGGAGCCGTCGCTGTTCTTCGCGCAGTCGTCCGGCGCCGTGGATCGCTTCGCCGGCGCGGTGCTGCGCCGGCTCCCGGAGCGTTGACGCTCCGGATGCCCGAGCGCTGACGATCTAGGCGGATGTACGGGTTCGGACGGTCCGACCCTGGGCATGCACGTCGCACCTTGTCCAGCCGCGCTCTCCTCGATCACGTCCGCGTGCTGGTCGCCCATCGCGACGCCCGGCTGCGCCGCCAGGCCCGGAGCCTGTTGGAGGGCGTCGGCGCCGAGGTCGGCGAGGCGGGCGAGCGGGTGGCGGCCGCCGAGGCCGTGCGCCGCGAGCAGCCGCACGTCGTCCTGCTCGACCACACGCTCGACGGCGAGCAGCGCCGGCTGATGCGCGACGTCGCCGGCGACCCGGAGCTGCTGGGCACCGCCGTCGTCCTGATGTACCCCGGCGCCGACGTGCACGAGATCACCGGCGCGCTGGCCGACGGCGCCGTCGACGTCTGGGGCGCCGAGGCGGCCGGTCCGGAGCTGATCGCCCGCGTCCGCGTCGCGTACCGCTCCCGTCAGCTGCTGGAGCTGGCGCTGCGCCGCAACTCCGACCTCGAGGAGCTGGCCTACCGCGACGAGCTGACCCAGCTGCCCAACCGTCGCGGCGCGTCCCGGCAGATCGACGTGCTGATCAGCCGCGCCAAGCGCCACGGCCACCAGCTCGCGCTGCTGATGGTCGACGCCGACCGCTTCAAGCAGGTCAACGACGACTTCGGCCACGCCACGGGCGACGTCGTGCTGCGCGAGCTCGCACAGCGGCTGCGTGACCGCGTCCGCCGCGAGGACGTCGTGGGCCGCTGGGGCGGCGAGGAGTTCGTCGTCGCCCTGCCCGAGACCACACCGGATGGCGCGGCCGCGGTCGCCGAGTCGCTGCGGATGGCGATCGCCGACACGGTCGTCGACGCCGGCGACGTCGCCCTGGCGGTGACGGTGAGCATCGGCGTGGCCGCCTGGACCGGCCAGTCGCTCGACGACCTCGTCGACCGCGCCGATCGTGCGCTGTACGCGGCGAAGGCGGCCGGCCGCGACCGCGTCGTGGCCGAAGCCGCCCTGCGCGCGGCCTAGTCGGCCGCGACCCACCGGCGCCCCCGATCCTCCCTGCATCCGGCGTGTTCGCGCGTCCGCGGGCGGAGCATGCGTGTGGACGGTCGAGGCAGATCTACTACACTGTCGCTGAGATTTTCACCGCAGCACCTGAGCAGACACGAACGGGAGACCACACCACATGGGCAAGACCATCGGCATCGACCTCGGCACGACGAACTCGTGCATGGCCGTCCTCGAGGGCGGCGAGCCGACCGTCATCGAGAACGCCGAGGGCGGTCGCACCACTCCTTCAGTCGTCGCCTTCGCACAGAGCGGCGAGCGACTCGTCGGCACCGTCGCCAAGCGGCAGGCCGTGACGAACCCGCAGAACACCGTCTTCTCCGTCAAGCGCTTCATGGGCCGCAAGGAGGCCGAGGTGCGCGAGGAGGAGTCGATCGTCCCGTACAAGGTCGTCTCCGGCCCCAACGGCGACGCGCGCATCGACGCGGGCGGCAAGCAGTTCAGCCCGCCGGAGATCAGCGCGATGATCCTCGCCAAGCTGAAGGCCGACGCCGAGGCCTACCTCGGCGAGACCGTCGACGGCGCGGTCATCACCGTCCCCGCCTACTTCAACGACGATCAGCGTCAGGCGACCAAGGACGCCGGCAAGATCGCCGGGCTCGACGTCAAGCGCATCATCAACGAGCCGACCGCCGCGTCGCTCGCCTACGGCCTCGACAAGGACACCGACCAGAAGATCCTGGTGTTCGACCTCGGCGGCGGCACGTTCGACGTGTCGGTGCTCGAGATCGGCGACGGCGTCTTCGAGGTCAAGTCCACCGCCGGTGACAACCACCTCGGCGGCGACAACTGGGACAAGGCAGTCGTCGACTGGCTCGCGGGCGAGTTCAAGCGCGACCAGGCGATCGACCTCAAGCAGGACCCGATGGCCCTCCAGCGCCTCTACGAGGCCGCCGAGAAGGCCAAGATCGAGCTGAGCACGGCGCAGGAGTCGCAGATCAACCTGCCCTTCATCACCGCCGACCAGTCCGGCCCCAAGCACCTCGACGTGCGCATCACCCGCGCGAAGTTCAACGAGCTGACCGCCGACCTGCTCGACCGCGTGGTCGCCCCGGTCCGCCAGGCGCTGGACGACGCGAAGGCCAAGGGCGTTGCCAAGGTCGACCACGTCGTCCTCGTCGGCGGCATGACCCGCATGCCCGCCGTGCAGGAGAAGGTCAAGGACCTCACCGGCTCCGAGCCGCACCGCGGCGTCAACCCGGACGAGGTCGTCGCCGTCGGCGCGGCCATCCAGGCCGGCGTCCTGGGCGGCGACGTCAAGGACGTCCTGCTGCTCGACGTCACCCCGCTCACCCTCGGCATCGAGACCAAGGGCGGCGTGATGAC
>DASYLT010000194.1:0-8319 GCA_036009425.1 Baekduia sp.
ACGCCGTACTCGCCGGCCGGGCGCACGACGAGCGTGCGTGGCGCGGTGAACGACGCGGTGATGATGCCCTGGAGGAGCTCGTCGCCCTGGCCCGCCTCGGCGTCGGCCGGCTCCAGGAAGTCGCAGATGTGGCGGTGGACGGCGTTGGGCTCGTCGACCTCGAGCACGCGCTCGGCGCCGCGGGAGAGCCCGCAGAGCTTGAGCTGGCGGTCGATGATGATGAAGGACTCGCCCTTGCGCGGCGCGAGGTCCTCGCCGGCGCTGATGACGACCCCGAGGCCGCACAGCGCGCAGACCCGCGAGCGGGCTGCCATGGTCGTCGGCGGGGTCTGCCCGCAGTGGCCACAGAAGCTGACCTGGGGCGTGGCCTCGACGGGATCCGGTACGAGACGGAGTGATGGGCGCGGGATGCTCAAGCGGATCCTCCTCAGCTCAGGCGGTCAGTCGGCGGCGTCGAGGCGCCGACGACACCCCGCCGTCGGCGAGCTCCAGTGGCTGTTCTTCGACGACGTGGCGCACCGCGGCGTCGGCCAGCTCGACGAGCTGACGTGCGGCCTGCGTCGGCGATCCTGCGAGATGCCGTGCTCCCGTCGTGCGCGCACGGCCCGCGCCGGCGCGGCGGAACAGCAGCACCGGCAGCGCGCCGGCCGAGGCCCGCACGCGATAGGCCCAGCGGGCGACGTCGTCGTCCTGCTCCTCGCCACCGGCGATGACGACCACGCGCGGCTCGTAGGACGACACCACATCACCCAGGCCGGCGAGGCCGTTGATCGGCAGCGTGATCGTCCGCAGCCCGGTCCGGCTCACGCACAGCTCGAGGGCCCGGAGCGCGAGGGCGTCGGGATCGAGCTGGTCGCCGGTAGCGTCGCCGAGCAACACGGCGGGACGCCGCTCGGGCGGCGGCGACAGGCGCTGGGCGCGGCCCAACCACTCCGAGGCCCAGCGGGCGGCCAGGGCCCACGGCGCCGAGTCGGTGCCGTGGCGGTCGCCGATCTCCTCCATGGACGGAAGGAGGACCTCCTCGACGGAGCGCTCGACCGAGCGCAGCGCGAGGGCGCCCTCCATCGCCGCGTCGGCACGCTCCAGCTCGAACGCCGCGAGGGCGCCGACGAGCACGTGGGTGTCTGCGGCGACGGATTCCCGCGCGCGGGAGATGGCCGACGAGATCGACAGGCCCTCCTGCAGCGCATCGCGCAGGGCGGCGATCTCCCCGTGCGTGTAGAGACGGTGCTTTCCCGGGGAACGCTGGGGCTTGGGGTAGCCAAAGCGCCGCTCCCACGCGCGGAGCGTGTTGGGGCTGACGTTCAGGACGGCAGCCGCTTCGGAGGTCTTCAGCGTGCGCACGGCTGATGAACGGGATCACGGCGTACAGCTTTAGTCCCGCCTTGGGCACAAAATGCATCGATTTTGCGCAACTTCCCGTGCAGAGACACCGGGTCAGCTTACGCTCGCCGCCCGCTGTTCGTCCACTTTCAACGGAAGGCTTGCCATGAACAACCTGAAGCTGCGTGCCCTGCCCCTCGTCGGCGCCCTCTCCCTCATCGCCTCGATGGCGGGGTACCTCGGCGGCCGTTAGCCACCACGCATAGACCCCTCGGCCAGGGCGCTGTAGCGTCCGTGCCGTGAGCGGGTCGACCCCTCCGAGGCCGCAGCTGGCCGTCGCACTCGCGTGCACGGCCCTGGTCCTGAGCTTCATCGCTGCGGTCGTGGTCCGGGGAACAGGGAACGAGACCCTCTGGATCGTCCTCGTCGGGTGTGCCGTCGCGTCGCGTCTGGTCACGGCGGATCTTCACGCGAACCTGTTCATCTCCGGGGCGTTCCTGTGTGGAGCGCTGGCCGCGGTCTTCCTGGGACCGGCCGCGGCATTCGTGGTGCCGGCGGCCGCCGAGGTCGTCGGGTGGATGGTCGAGCGCTACCGCCGCGTGATGCTGCTGGTCAACCTGGCGGGCGCGGTGCTGCCGACCGTGCTGGCCAGCGTCGTCGTCCAGGAGCTGAACGTCGACCAGCACGGCCTGAGCCTCGTGGTGGTCCTCGCCGCCGCGAGCTTCGCGATCATCGTCACCAACATCGAGTTCGTCGGACTCGAGATCGCGCTCATCGAGGGCCACGATCTCGAGGAGCGCCACCGGCCGCTGGTCGCCTTCTTCCCCGCGGTCGTGCTCAACATCGCGCTCACGACCGCCATCGGCGCCCTGTACATCGAGACGGGCTACGCGGTCCTCAGCCTCGTGCTCATCGCGGTCCTGGCGTTCACCTATATGGCCCGTCTGGTGATCAGCGCGCGCGAGCGCACCAAGGAGTACGCCAACCTCTCGTGGGGCGTGCTGAGCGGGCTCATCCGCACGCTCGACGCCCGCGACCAGCGCGCGGCCCGCCACTGCGCGGCCGTCGCGCGCTTCTCCCGCGACATCGCCAACCACGTGAGCATGTCCGAGCGCGACCAGGAGCTCGCGCACACCGCCGGGCTGCTGCACGACATCGGCCGGTTCGCCCTGAGCGACCGCGTCATGGAGCGCGGCGTGGTGCTGACCGAGGACGACTGGCTGGCGATCCGCCGCCATCCCGAGCTCGGCGCCGACCTGCTGCGCGACATCGGCGTGTACGGGCCGCTGTCGGAGATCATCGTCGCCCACCACGAGCGGCCCGACGGCAAGGGCTACCCGAAGCGCCTGACCGACGAGGACATCCCCGAGATCGCCAAGATCATCGCGGTGGCCGAGGTGTACGACACGCTGACCGCGCCCGACACGTACCGGACGCGGCTGAGCTCGTTCGAGGCGCTCACCGAGCTGCGCCGCGTCGCAGGCACGCAACTGGACGCCATCTACGTCGAGGCGCTCGCCGACCTGCTGGCCGGCCAGGGCACCGCGTACCGGCACGCCGACGCCGCCGACTACGACGAGGAGCTCGGGATCGAGCGGCGGATGAACCAGGCTGCGGGGGGCTGAACCGCCGGCCAGGCTGGGCCCGCCAGCCCGCTAGGGCTGGGGCACGTCGGGCGCGACCGGAGCGTCCGGCAGCGGGCCGGCCTCCTTGTCGCCCTCGCGCACGAACCGGCCGCTGCCGGTCGTGCGGTCCTCCAGGGACGTGACGAACTCGTCGAGCTCCTGGACGGGGAAGCGCCGCTGGCCACCGGGCGTCCGGTAGCCGCGGAGGTAGCCCATGTCGGACCACCGGCGAACGGTGGAGAGCGAGACTCCGAGGTGACGTGCTGCCTCCGAGGTCGTCAGACCCAGGCGGCTGGTGTGCGTGGACCGCGTCATGAAGTGCAGTGTTAGGGCCCGACGGTGACTTCGTGGCGCTCCTCGCGGCTTTGCGCAGGTTTCGGCCCCTGGGCTGCCGATAGTGCTCGGTCTGCGAGCATCCTTGCAGCCATGGGACGCCTCGATGAGCTGGATCTGAGCCTCAAGCTGAAGCGTCGCGAGCAGGACGAGCGGCTCATGCGCGACGGGCGGCGGCTCGCCCAGTTGCGGCTCGCGCTCGGCGGCAAGCTCGGCAGCGGCGCCGCGCTCGGCCCGGGTCTGCTGATCCTGATGGAGGGCTGGGACGCCTCCGGCAAGGGCGGGGCGATCAAGCGCCTCGTCGCCCCGCTGGACAGCCGCCACGTGCGCGTGGCCTCCTACGCGGCGCCGACGCCCGACGAGAAGCGCCACCACTACCTGCAGCGCTTCGCCGCCGCGCTCCCGGGCCTGGGCGGGATGACGGTCATGGACCGCTCGTGGTACGGCCGCGTGCTGGTCGAGCGCGTCGAGGGGTTCGCCACCGAGGAGCAGTGGCGCCGCGCCTACGACGAGATCGCCGCGTTCGAGCGCTCGCTGAGCGCCGAGGGCACCGTCATCGTCAAGTTCTGGATGCACATCTCCCCCGAGGAGCAGCTGCGCCGGTTCGAGCGCCGCGAGAAGGACCCGCTGAAGTCCTGGAAGATCACCGAGGAGGACTGGCGCAACCGCGCCAAGCACGCCGAGTACGTCGAGGCGGTCGAGGAGATGGTCGCCCGAACCGACACGCTCGAGGCCCCGTGGGTCCTCGTGGAGGCCGAGTCGAAGCGCTTCGCGCGTGTGAAGGTGATGGAGTCCGTCATCGAGCAGATCGAACGCGGGGCCGCCGCGCGCGGCTTCGCGCTCCCCGAACCCCTGGAACCGGAGATCAACGTATGAGCTACACCCACACCGAGCGCGTCCGCTTCGGCGACCTCGACGCCATGCGCCACCTCAACAACGTGGTGTTCCTGCGGTACTTCGAGACGGCGCGCATCGCCTACCTCCGGGAGATCGTCCCGCAGCACGACCCGGCCAACCCCGAGCGCGACGAGTTCGGGCTGATCTTCGCCGAGTGCCACATCAACTACCGCTCGCCGGTCGTCTTCGACGAGGTCGTCGACGTGAAGTGCTCGATCGGCAACGTCCGGCGCTCGTCGTTCCGCGTCGAGTTCGAGATGCGGGTCGGCTCGCGGCTGGTCGCCGAGGGGTACGGCGTCCTGGTCGGCTTCGACTACACGACCCAGCAGGCGTCGGTGCTGCCCGAGGCGCTGCGGGAGACGCTCGAGGCCGAGGTCGCCGCGACGTCGGCGGCCGCCGCGGGCGCCTAGGCGGTCGCCCCCAGGACGACCCATCGGCGCCCGAGGAAGCGGGTGCCGATGGTCAGCAGGCGGGCGACCATCAGCGCGTTGATGCCCCACCAGACGCCACGCACGCCCCAGTCGGCGTGCAGTGACAGCAGCGCGATCGGGATGAAGACGCCGAGCGACGAGCAGGCCATCGCCCAAGCGAGGTAGCGCGTGTCGCCGGCGCCGAGGAGGATGCCGTCGAGCGCGAAGACCAGCGCGCCGATCGGCTGCATGAGCGCGAAGAGCGGCCACAGTTCGTGTGCGCGGGCCAGCACCTGCGGGTCGCTGGTGAACGCGCGCGGGAGGATGTCGTGCAGCGCGAGGAGGCCGACGGCCATGGCGCAGCCGCCCGCCAGCGCCCACGCGCACATGCGCCTGGCCGCAGCCATGGCGCTCCCGGCGTCGCCGGCGCCGAGCATCCGGCCGACGAGCACCTGGCCGGCGATCGCGATCGCGTCGAGCACGAGCGCCAGGAAGATGAAGAGCTGGAACGCGATCTGGTGCGCGCCGAGGCTGTCGGCGCCCTGGCGCGCGAGGACCGCGCCGGCGATGACGAAGGCCAGCAGCAGCGAGCCCGTGCGGACCATGATGTGGCCGCCCATGCGCGTGAGCCGCAGCAGCAGGGCTCGTTGCGGGCGACGGGACGGGGCGGGCGCGCGCAGGAGGTAGTGGGCGAACGCGACGCCCATGCCGAGCTGCGCGAGGACGGTCCCGGCGGCCGAGCCGTCCAGACCCCAACCGAAGCCGTAGACGAACAGCAGCTCCAGGCCGATGTTGATGATGTTGGCGACGACGACCACCACGAGCGGGGAGCGCAGGTCGCCCACGCCGCGGAGGTAGCCCTGGGCGGCAAGCGCGACGAGCGCGCACGGGAGGCCCAGCGCGCTGATGCGCAGGTAGCGCGCCGCGAGGTCGGCGACGTGCCCGTCGCCGCCGACGAGCTGCATCAGCGGCGCGGCGAGGCCGGCGACGGTCGCCGCCAGCACGACGCCGATGGCGAGCGCCAGCCAGAGCGCCTGGGCGGCGATGACGCCGGCGCGTTCGTCCTCGCCGGCGCCGTGCAGGCGCGCGACCTGCGCGGTCGTGCCGTAGGTGAGGAAGTTGCAGAGGCTGACCACCGCGCCGAGGACCGAGGCGGCGAGCGCCAGCGCGGCGAGTTGCGGGGTGCCGAGGTGGCCGACGATCGCCGTGTCGGCCAGGAGGTACAGCGGTTCGGCGGCCAACGCACCGAGGGCGGGAACGGCCAGCCGCAGGATCTCGCGGTCGTATGGGGAGTGCGGCAAGGCCGCCACTCTACGATGACCCCGATGAGGTGCTCCGCCGCCCTCGCGGTCGGTCTCGCGCTCGCCACCGGGGCGTGCACGAAGCACGACCCGCCCATGCCCTCCGCCTGCGCGGCCGCCGGCCAGGCCGGCTACGAGCGGGCGCTGCGCTCCGCTCCCGCGACGGTGCGCCTGCCGGGCGGCGTCGCCATCTCCGACTGCCTGCGCAAGGTCCGCACCGACGCCGACCTGCAGAACCTCGGCGCCGTCGTGCACGTGGTCGCCGAGGGGCTCGCCGAGCGCGTCCGCGACGGCGGCGACGTGGCGGCAGCGCGGCAGCTCGGGTACCTCGCGGCCGCGGTCGACACGGGAGCCGCACGGTCCGGCGGCATCAGCGCCGAGCTGGCGCGCCGGGTGTCGGTCGCCGCGTCGGGGCTGTCGGACGTCTCGCCGGCGGTCGCGCAGGCGCTCACCGCCGGCCAGGCCGCAGGGGCGCAGGACGGGTGAGGCTGCGCCTGTGGCATGCGGACGACGGCGCCCGCATCGCCTACCGCGAGATCGGGACGGGACCGCCGCTGGTGCTCGTGCACTCGGCCGGCTTCAGCCACCGCGAGTTCGAGCCGGCGGTCGAGGGGCTGGAGCACCGCTTCCGCCTCGTCCTGCCCGACCTGCCCGCCCACGGCGACTCCGAGGACCGGCCGCGGCACCCCTATACCTTCGACTGGATGGCGGCGGTGCTCGCGGCGTTCTGCACCGACGTCGGCGGGCGGCGCCCGCTCGTGGCCGGCCACGGCCTGGGCGCCGACCTGCTGATCCGCGCGATGGAGCTGGGGCAGCTGTCGCCGGCACGGATGGCGCTGCTGTCGTGCCGGCTGCACCGGCCGCCCGAGCGCCCCAGGGCGTACGGCGCGTGGCTCGGCGCCGCGCGCGCGGCCGGGATCCCGGGGCTCGACCGGGTCGCCGGCCACGCGGTGAAGATCGCCTTCCGGCCCGAGCGCGGCATCGCCCTGACCGCCCGCTCGGTGCCCGAGGCGCAGGACCTCGTGCGCCACGCGATGGCCGACGTCGGCGGCAACGCCAACCTCGCGCGGTCCTGGGCGCGGCTGGCGCGCAACCTGCCGCGGGGCCCGCGGCGCGAGGTGCTCGACCTGCTGCCCCACCTCGACCTCCCGGTGCTCCTGCTGTGGGCCGACGAGGACCGCCACCATCCGCTGCGCGGCGCCGAGGAGGCGCTGGACCTGCTGCCCGACGCGATCCTCCGCGTGCTCTCCGGCACGGGCTACCTGATGGCCTACGACGATCCTGTAGGGGTCGCTCGTGAGCTCGTCGCGTTCTTCGGCTGACCGCTCGCGCGCCTCCCGTCGTAGGCTCCGGGGTCATGCCCCCCTCGAAGAAGACGCTCTACGGCGGCGAGACCAAGAAGGCCGTCGACAACTTCCCGATCTCCGGCGAGACCGTTCCGGTCGCCGTCATCCACTGGCTCGGTGCCATCAAGGGCGCCGCCGCCCTGGTCAACGCCGAACTCGGCAACCTCGATCCGGCGCTCGCGCAGGAGATTGCCAGCGCCGCCGAGGCGGTCGCCGCCGGCGAGCACGACAACCAGTTCCCGATCGACGTCTTCCAGACCGGCTCGGGCACGTCGAGCAACATGAACGCCAACGAGGTGCTCTCCGCCCTGACCGGCGGCAAGGCGCATCCCAATGACCATGTGAACTTCGGCCAGTCGTCCAACGACGTGTTCCCGTCGGCCGTGCACCTCGCGGCCCTGGACCAGGCGACCAACGCGCTGCTGCCCGCGCTCAAGCAGCTCGAGCGCTCGCTCGAGCGCAAGGCCAAGCGGTTCAAGGACGTCGTGAAGTCCGGCCGCACGCACCTCATGGACGCGGTGCCGGTCACCCTGGGCCAGGAGTTCGGCGGCTACGCCGCGCAGATCCGCCTCGGCCAGGAGCGCATCCAGTCCGCGCTGGTGCACGTCGGCCAGATCCCGCTCGGCGGGACGGCCACCGGCACGGGGCTCAACACGCACCCGAAGTTCGCCGCTGAGGTCCGCAAGCGGCTGGCGCGCGACTCCAAGCTGAAGCTCATCGCCCCGCCGGCCGATCCGTTCGAGGCACAGGCCAACCGCGACGCGCTCGTCGAGCTGTCGGGCGCGTTGAAGGTCGTCGCGGTGTCGCTGACGAAGATCGCCCAGGACATCGCCCTCATGGGCTCGGGCCCGCGCGCCGGCATCGGGGAGATCTTCCTCCCCGAGTTGCAGAAGGGCTCGTCGATCATGCCGGGCAAGGTCAACCCGGTCCTGCCCGAGGTCGTCCTCCAGGTCGCCGCGCAGGTCATCGGCAACGACACCGCCATCACCATCGGCGGCATGCAGGGCCAGTTCGAGCTCAACGTGCGCATCCCGCTGATCGCCCGCAACCTGCTGCAGTCGATCCACCTGCTGTCGACGACGTC
>DASYLT010000195.1:0-8374 GCA_036009425.1 Baekduia sp.
GCCACGATCATCGTCGGCGGCTCGGGCGCCGGGCATGCCGTCCCGCAGCGGTTCATCGACGCGCTGGCCGAGGTCTTCCGCGCGGAGGGCCGGCCGCGGGACCTCACCACGGTGCGGGTCGTCGGCGTCGGCGACTTCGCCGACCGCGGCTTCTCGCAGCTGGCGCTGCCCGGCCTGATGCGCCGCACGATCGGCTCCAACATCGGCAACGAGCCGCGTCTGGGCGAGATGGTCGAGGCCGGCGAGATCGAGGCGTACTCCTTCCCGCAGGGCGTCCTGTCGCTGCTGTGCCGCGAGATCGCCGGCGGGCGCCCCGGGCTCGTCACCCACATCGGGCTCGACACCTACGTCGACCCGCGCCACACCGGCGGCAAGCAGAACGCGCGGACCACCGAGGACCTCGTCGAGGTCGTCACGCTGCGGGGCCGCGAGTGGCTCCTCTACCACGCGTTCCCCATCGACGTGGCCGTCATCCGCGGCACCACCGCCGACGAGGACGGCAACCTCACGATGGAGGACGAGGCGGTCCAGGGGGAGATGCTGGCCATGGCGATGGCCGCCCGCAACAGCGGCGGCATCGTGATCGCCGAGGTGCACCGGCTGGCGCGGGCCGGCACGCTGCCGATGCGCGCCGTCAAGGTCCCCGGCGCGCTCATCGACTACGTCTACGTCGACCCCGACCAGACGCAGACGTACGCCACCAGCTACTCGCCCTACTACGCCGGCGCGCTGCGACGGCCCGCGACGGCCGCCCCGGCGCCGCCGCTGGACGTGCGCAAGATCATCGGCCGGCGCTCGCTGCTGGAGTTCCGGGCCGGCGACATCTGCAACCTGGGGTTCGGCATCAGCCAGGGGATCGGCGCGATCGCCTTCGAGGAGGACATCGCCGACCGGCTGGTGCTCACGGTCGAGCAGGGCATCTTCGGTGGCATCCCCGTCGCCGGCAACGAGGGCGGCGCGGGCTTCAACTACCAGGCCATGATCGAGCAGCCGTCGATGTTCGACTTCTACGACGGCGGCGGGCTGGACGTGGCCAGCCTCTCGTTCGCCGAGGTCGACCGCCACGGCAACGTGAACGTGCACGCCTTCGAAGGGCGCGTCCGCGGACCGGGCGGGTTCCCCAACATCAGCGCGCGAACGAAGAAGATCTGCTTCGTCGGCACGCTCACCGCGCGCGGGCTGGACGTCGGCGCGCAGGACGGCAGGCTGCAGATCCGCTCCGAGGGCGCGCTGCCCAAGTTCGTGGACGAGGTCCGCGAGATCACGTTCAGCGGCCGGCTCGCACGCAGCAACGGGCAAGAGGTCCGGTTCATCACCGAGCGGGCGGTCTTCGCCCTGCGCGAGGAGGGGGTCACCCTGATCGAGATCGCCGAGGGCATCGACCTGCAGGGCGACGTGCTGGACCAGATGGCGTTCCGCCCGATCGTGCCCGCCGACCTCGGCACGATCGACCCGCGCGTCTACGGAGCCGGGCCGATGGGGCTGGCCGAGAGCCTGGCCGCCGGTGACACCGCGCACGAGGTCCGCGCGTGATCACGCTCCGCCGCGGCGCCATCGCGCAGATCGAGCTGGACAACCAGCCGCTCAACCTCGTCACCGGCGAGATGATGGAGCGCCTGGACGCCGTCCTCGACGAGCTCGCGCGCGACAGCGAGGTGCGCGCCGTCGTCGTCACCGGCGCCGGGACGCGCGCCTTCTGCGCCGGCTCCGACGTCAAGGAGTTCGAGGGCCTCGCCGGGCGCGTCGCCCGGGGCAAGCTCCTATACGAGAAGTACGTCTACCGCAAGCTCGCCGAGCTGCCGGTGCCCACGATCGCCGCCATCGAGGGCGACGCGCTCGGCGGCGGACTCGAGCTGGCGCTCTGCTGCGACCTGCGGATCGCGAGCGCGCGCGCCCGGCTCGGCATGCCGGAGGTGCGCCTCGGGGTGATCCCCGGCAGCGGCGGCACGCAGCGGCTGCCCGCGGTCGTCGGGCCCGCTCTGGCCAAGGAGCTGATCCTGGTCGGCGAGCTCATCAGCGCGCAGCGCGCCGAGCACATCGGGCTCGTCAACGCGGTCGTCGGCGAGGGCGAGGCGCTGGCCGCCGCCACCGACATGGCGCAGCGGATCGCGCAGCGCGGCCCCGTCGCGGTCCGCGAGGCCAAGCGGCTGATCGAGCATGCCCGCGACCTCGACCTCGACGCCGGCATGGCGGCCGAGCTCGACGCCTCCGACCGCGTCTTCGCCAGCGACGACATGCTCGAGGGCGCCCGCGCCTTCTTCGCCAAGCGGCCGCCGCAGTTTCCCGGAGCCTGACGGCCCGCCATCCACCGCACGACTCACCGATCGACCCAGGGAGAACACAACGCCATGGACAACGTCTCGCGGTTCGGGGTCTTCCTCCCGACCTACATCTGGGCCGACGACGGCCCCGAGCGCGCGCGCAACATCGTCACGTTCGCGCGGCGCGTGGAGGAGCTCGGCTTCGACTCGCTCTTCGTGACCGACCACCTGCTGTCGGCGACGCACTTCTACTCGGCCTCGTTCCTCGAGCCGCTCAGCACGCTCGCGGTGGCGGCGGGCGCCACGGAGCGCGTGCGACTCGGCACCTCCGTGCTCGTGCTGCCCACGCGCCACCCGGTCGTGCTGGCCAAGGAGATGTCGACGCTCCAGTACCTGTCCAACAACCGCTTCATCCTCGGGGTGGGCGTGGGGTGGAACCAGGCGGAGTTCGTCGCCACCGGCGGCGACAAGTCCCAGCGTGGCAAGCGCTCCGACGAGCTGTTGGACATCGCCATCCCGTTGATGGAGGGCGAGACGGTCACCTACCACGGCAAGTACTTCTCGGTCGACGAGGTCTCGATCGAGCCGCGTCCCACGCGCCGCCCCGAGCTCTGGGTCGGCGGCGGCTCGCAGCTGGCCAACGACAAGTCGCCCGACAAGCCGACGCTCGTGCCTGCCGTCAAGCGGCGCATCCTGCGCGGCGAGGGCTGGATCCCGCGGCCGACGTGCCCGCCCGAGGACCAGAAGCGGGACTGGGACGAGATCCAGGAGGGGCTCGTCGCGCAGGGCAGCGACCCGTCGACGTTCACCGTCGCGCACGAGAACTTCATGCACTTCGTCGACACCGCCGATCCCGTCGAGGCGCGCCGCCAGCAGCACGAGGCCTTCCTGAAGGTCATGAGCACGACGCGCGGTCCCGAGTACCTGGAGTCCGTGTACCTGTTCGGCACGCCGGAGGAGATGGTCGCCTCGCTGCAGGCCCGCGTCGACGCCGGCATCGGCTACTTCATGCTGCACACGATGACGCCGGACCCCGCCCAGCTCGACCTGTGGCTGCGCGACATCGTCCCGCACGTGCGGTTCCCGGAGGACTCGTCGACGGCGCAGGCCGCGTGACCCCGGACGCGACACGCCGCGTCGCCCTGATCGGCCGGCCGCTGCGGCGCCGGCACTCCCAGGTCATGCACGACGCGGCGTTCGCGGCCAACGGCATCGACGCGCGCTACGACCTGCGCGAGCTCGAGGCCGGCGAGGTCGCAGACTTCGTCGCCGAGGCGCGCGGGGCGGAGTGGCTCGGCTTCCAGATCACCGCGCCCTACAAGCGCGACGTCATGGCGCTGCTCGACGCCGTCGAGCCCGAGGCCGAGGCGATCGGCGCGGTCAACAGCGTCACACGGACCACCGACGGCGCGCTGGTCGGCTTCAACACCGACGCGCCCGGCTTCGCGGCCGCCGTCGCGCGCGACCTCGGGATGGAGCTCGCCGGCGCGCGTGTGGTGGTCGCCGGCGCGGGCGGCGCGGCCCATGCGGTCGCCCATGCGGCCGTCAGCGCCGGCGCGGCCGAGGTCCGCGTGGTGAGCCGCACGCTCGCGCCGGCGCAGGCGCTGGCCGATCGCCTGGGCGGCGTGGTGGCCGGCACGCTGGACGACCCGGCGCTGCCCCGTGCCCTGGCGGCCACCGACCTCCTGGTCAACGCCACCACGGTGGGGATGCTCACCCCGGGCGTCGTCGTCGACCCGGCGCTCCTGGGCGAGCACGCGGCGGTCTTCGACCTGGTCTACGTCCCGCTGGAGACCGAGCTGCTGCGTGCCGCCCGCGCGCGCGGGCTGCGCGCAGCCGGAGGCGCCGGCATGCTCGTCGCGCAGGCGGTCATCGCGTTCCGGCGCTGGACCGGGGTCGCCGACGTCACCGACGTCATGCAGGCGGCGGTCGCGCCGCTGCTCGAGGGCTCCGCGGCACCATGAGCGCTGCGCGCGATCCTCATGCGGCGATCGCCGAGCGCCTGTGGCGCGCTCAGCGCGACGGACGCCTCACCTCCGCGCCCAGCGCCGCCCTCCCGGACCTGGACGAGCGGGGTGCCTACGCGATCCAGCGCGCGCTGGTCGGACGCCTGGAGCAGGACGGCGCGGCGCCGGCGGGCTGGAAGGTGGGCATGACGTCGGCGATCGGTGGCCGCGGCGGCGCCGCCGGCCCGATCTACGGGCAACTGCTGTCGGACATGGTCGTGCCCCAGTCGGCGCCGATCCCGGCGGGCGAGCTGCACCGGCCCGAGGTGGAGGGGGAGATCGCCTTCTTCCTGGACCGCCCCCTGCGCGGCCCCGGCGTGACGGTCGCCGACGTCCTGGCGGCCACGCGGGGCGTTGCGCCCGCCATCGAGATCATCGCCGGACGCCTGGAGCCCGGCGACCATGCGGTGGTGGACTTCATCGCCGACAACGCGGCCAGCGCGCGGGCGGTCCTCGGCGGTGTGCTCGTGCCCGTCGACGATCTCGACCTGCGCCTGGTCGGGATGGTCCAGTCGTCGGGCGGCGAGGTCGTCGCGACCGGCGCGGGAGCACGCGTCCTCGGCCACCCCGCGGCAGCGGTGGCGTGGCTGGCCAACGCGCTGGCGGCGGGCGGCCGGCAGCTGGACGCCGGCACGTTCGTGCTCAGCGGATCACTCGCCCCCGCGATTCCCGCCCAGCCCGGCGACACGTTCACGGTGGAGTTCGACCGCCTGGGCACCGTATCGGCCGCGTTCGGCTTGACAGCGGTTTCGAGCATCGGCTATTAGTAGACATCAGTGGAAAACGTTTGCCGTCCCACATGAGCGGATCGTCCCTGACCGAGGTGGCCAAGGCGGGCGGGGTGTCGCTCGCGACGGCCTCACGCGTGCTCAACCCCAACAACGAGCACCCGGTCAGCGATGACGTGCGGGCCCGTGTCCTGGCCGCCGCCCAGAGCCTCAACTACAGCGTCAACGCGCTGGCGCGCGGCCTCAAGGTGCAGCGCACGCGCGTCGTCGCGGCCATCGTCCACGACTTCTGCGACCCGTTCTTCAACACCGTCGCGAAGGGCGTGACCGATGCGGCGGAGGCGGCCGGCTACCTGACGGTCCTGTGCAACTCCTCGCGCGACCCCGACAAGGAGCTGCGCTACGTCCAGCTGGCCCAGCAGCAGCGCGTTGCCGGCGTCCTGTTCATCGGCGGCGGCCTCGCCTCGCGCACGTACCGCGACGCCATGCGACAGCAGGTCGCGACGCTGCGCAGCTACGGCGCGCACGCGATCGCGCTGGAGCCGCGCGGCTCGCGCATGCCGGCCGAGATCCCCGACAACCGCGGCGGCGCCCGGCTGGCGACCGATCACCTCGTCGAGCTGGGGCACGAGCGGATCGCGTTCATCGACGGCCCCGAGGAGGTGCTCACCAGCCGCGAGCGCCTGCGCGGCTACCGGGACGGTCTGGAGGCGGCGGGCATCGCGTTCGACGAACGGCTCGTCGTCTCCGGGGGCTTCACCGAGGAGGGCGGGCGCGCGGCGCTGGCCCGGCTGCTGGACACCGGTGTCCCGTTCAGCGCGGTCTTCGCCTCCAACGACGCGATGGCCATCGGCTGCACGGTCGAGCTGCGCGCCCGCGGGCTCGTGATCCCGCGCGACATGTCGCTCGTGGGCTTCGACGACATCGCGACCGTGCGCTGGTTCGACCCGCCGCTGACCACCGTGCGGGTGCCGATGGAGGAGATCGGCGCCGCCGGCGTCGCGCGGCTGCTGGCGCTGCTCGACGCCGAGGGCGAGAACGGATCGGCGGCCGGCCGCCTGGTCAACGTCCACCCGACCGAGCTCGTGGTGCGGGCGACGACCGCCCCGCCGGCCGCCCGGAAGGCGCGGACATGAGCGCGAGCGCCCGCGTGGCGACGGCACTGGCCTCGGTCCCGCGCGCGCGTCTCGCCACGCTGCCCACCCCGCTGGAGCCGGGCCCGCTGCTGCCCGGCGGCGCACGCCTCATCGTCAAGCGTGACGACCTCAGCGGCCTGGGGCTCGGCGGCAACAAGGCGCGCAAGCTCGAGTTCCTCTGCGGGGCCGCGGTGGCGGCCGGCGCCGACACGCTGGTCACCGTCGGAGCGGCGCAGTCCAACCACGCCCGCATGACCGCGGCCGCCGGCGCCGTGCTCGGGCTCGAGACCCATCTCGTCGTCGGCGGCGTCGCCGAGGACCCGCCGGCCGGCAACCAACTGCTCTCGCGGATGTTCGGCGCGCACATGCATCACGCGGGGACCGACCGCTGGGACGAGCTGTCGGCCGCGCTGGACGCGCTCGTCGAGCGGCTCCGCGCCGCCGGGCGCCGGCCGTTCGCCATCCCCATGGGCGGCAGCACCGCGGCCGGGGCGCTGGGCTTCCTGGCGGCCTGGGTCGAGCTGACCGAGCAGGCCGAAGCCGCGCAGCTGCGTCCGGCGGCGATCGTGCATGCCAGCTCGACGGGCGGCACGCACGGCGGGCTGCTCGCCGGGCGGGCGGTGTGGGACGCCGCCGGCGAGTCCGCGCCCGACGTCATCGCCGTCGACGTGGCCAAGGACTCGCCCGACCTGGCGGCCGACGCCGTCGGCCTGGCCCGCGCGGCGCTGCAGTCGGCGGGCCTGGGCGACGTGCCCGTCGACCCGGCGTCGGTGGAGCTCGACGAGCGGTGGGTCGGCTCCAGCTACGCGGTGCCCAGCGTCGCCGGTGACGCGGCCGTCGCCTGGGCGGCGCGCCACGGCGCGTGGGTGCTCGACCGCACCTACACCGGCAAGGCCTTCGCCGGCCTGCTCGGCCTCGCCGAGCAGGGCCGCTTCGCCCCCGACTCGACGGTGGTCTTCTGGCACACCGGCGGGTTCCCGGCCGTCTTCGCGCCCGGCGGCGCCGTGCTGCCGGACGCCACCCCCGAGATGAAGGTGATCGCGTGACCCTGAACCTGAACGGACTGATCCCGGCCACCGTGCTGCCCATGACCGAGGGCGGGGTGATCGACGAGCCGGCGCTGCGGCGCTACATCGCGTGGATCTCCGAGCTCGGCCCGGTGGCCCTGGCCATCAACGCCGACACGGGCGAGGGCCCGCACCTGACCCACGACGAGAAGCTGCGGGTCATCGAGGTGGTGGGGGAGGAGACCTCCCTGCCGATCATCGCCGGCCTGGCCGGGCCGTTCCCCGAGCAGGCGATCAAGCAGGCGCGCGACTACCGCGCCGCGGGCGCCTCCGCGCTGCTCGTCTTCCCGATCCCGGCGTACCTCTCGGCGCCGCTGGACCCGGCCATCCCGGTGGAGTACCACCGCGCGGTCGCGTCGGCCGGCCTGCCGCTGATCGCCTTCCAGCTGCAGCCGATGCTGGGCGGCGTCAACTTCGACACCGACACGCTGCGCCAGCTCATCGAGCTCGACGGGGTGGTGGCCATGAAGGAGGCGTCGTTCGACGCGCGCCGCTACCTCGACACGTTCCGGATGGTCGAGCAGACGCCGAAGTACCAGCGCGGCGAGTTCACCTACCTGACCGGCAACGACAACTTCATCCTGGAGTCGTTCATGCTCGGCAGCACCGGCGCGCTGATCGGGTTCGGGGCCATCATGGTCGCCGAGCAGGTGGCGATGATCGAGGCCTGGCGCGACGGAAGGATCGACGAGGCCCGCGACATCGGCCGCCGGGTCCAGCGGCTGGCCGACGTCGTCTTCGACGCGCCGGTCGCCAACTACCGCGCGCGGCTGAAGGAGGCGCTGCGGATGCTCGGCGTGCTCGAGGACGCGAGCGTGCGACCGCCGCTGCGACCGCTCGACGACGCCGAGCGCAGCCGGCTCGAGGACACGCTCGTCGAGGTCGGACTGCTCAAGGGGGCGACGGCGTGAAGGCCGACGTGCTGATCGTGGGCGCCGGCGCCTCGGGCGGCGTCGTCGCGCGACGCCTGGCCGCGGCGGGGATCGACGTGGTCTGTCTCGAGCAGGGCGGCTGGCACGAGCTCGACGAGTTCCCCGCGCCGCGGCCCGAGTTCGAGCTGATGGCCCGCAAGCAGTGGTCCCACAGCCCCAACGACCGCGCGCTGCCTGAGGACTACCCGGTCAACGAGGACGACTCCGACATCGCCACGCTGATGTTCAACGGCGTCGGCGGCAG
>DASYLT010000196.1:0-10685 GCA_036009425.1 Baekduia sp.
AACGCGTTCGGCGGCGCCGTGCCGTTGAAGCCCAAGGGCTACCGCGTGACGGTCGCGCTGCCGCAGGCCGACATGCTCTTCACCGAGGCCGACGTCCGCATCTCGGGCGTGAAGGTCGGGCGCGTCGTCAGCGCGGCGCGCGCCGGCTCGGCCGCCGATCCGAACCGGAAGGACGCGCTGCTGGAGATCGCCCCGGAGTACGCGCCGCTACACGGGGACGTCAAGGCGGTCATCCGCATGAAGTCGCTGGCCGGCGAGGAGTACCTCGAGCTGACGCCGGGCACCGCGGCCGCCGCGCCCGTCCCCGACGGTGGCCGGCTCCCCCGGGCCAACGTCGCCACCTCGGTGCACTTCGACGAGGTGCTGCGCACCTTCGACCCCGCCACGCGCCGCGCGTTCGGCGCCTGGGCGCAGGGACAGGGCGCGGCGCTCAGCGGCCGCGGGGACGACCTCAACGCGGCGCTCGGGACGCTGCCGGCCTTCGAGCAGGACCTCACGGGCGTGCTGGCGACGCTCAATCGCCAGACCGGCGCGGTCCGCGCGGCCGTGAGCAGCACCGGCTCGGTCTTCGACGCCCTCAGCCGGCGCGACGGCGCGCTGCGCGGGCTGATCGTCAACGGCGACCGGGCCACCGGCGCATTCGCCCAGCGCGGCGCGGATCTTGCCGCGACGTTCCGGGCGCTACCCACCTTCGAGGCGGAGTCGCGCCGGCTGCTGGACCGCGCGGAGCGCTTCCGCGTCACCGCCGACCCGGTGCTGACCGCGCTGCGCCCCGGCGTGCGCGAGCTCAGCGCCGCCGCCCAAGAGCTGCCCGCCACGGCGCCGGCGCTCGACGGCCTCCTGCGCGGCGTGGGCCGGCTGGACGACGCGGGCGTCCGCGGCCTGCCGGCGGCCCGCCGGTTCGTGGGCAGCGCGCAGCCGCTGGTGGCCGCGTTCGCCCCGTTCCTCGCGCAGCTGCAGCCCGCGCTGGGCTACATCACGCCCAACGCCGACACGCTCAACACGCTGGTGGCCAACCTCACCGCGATCACCCAGCCCGTCGCGGCGGGCTACGGCAGCCAGGGCGCCGGCGTGCACTACATCCGCGCCGGCATGGCGCTGCAGCCCGACGGCCTGGCGCAGTATCCGCGGCGCCCGGCGATCAGCCGATCCAACCCCTATGACTCGGGCCAGACGCGCTTCAGCGCCACGCAGCCCTACGCCGTCTTCGACGACCGCCATTGTGGACAGCCGCTGACGTTCCCGAAGCTGGGGCCGCCGGACCCCGGTGCGCTCGTGCCGGCCGAGCTGCTGGAGCGCATCCGGCACTTCGTCCTCAACGACGACCAGCCGATCGCCGTGCCGTGCCTGCCGCAGAGCGGCGCCTTCCCCCACGTGACCGCCTTGACCCAGACCCCGCGAGGAGCCCCATGAGCCACCTGTCCCGTCGCCTCGTCGCCGCCACCGCCTGCGCCGTCACCGTCGCGGCGCTGGGCGCCGCGGCGCCCTCCGCGCTGGCCGACCACACCCAGCGCATGGACATCGGCGCCGAGCTGGTCCGCCAGCAGCCCGGCGGCAAGCCCTGGATCGTCAACCTCGGCATCGGCGCCGAGCTCGGGATGGCCGACGGCTCGGTGCCGTCGCCGATCGAGCACATGCGGTTCTCGTTCACCCGGGGCGCCAAGGTCCACCCCGAGGCGTTCCCGAACTGCACCCAGCAGATCCTGCACGACGACGGCCCCAACGGCTGCCCGAAGGGATCGAAGCTGGGCGACGGCAAGGCGAGCGCGACCGCGCTGGAGACGGTCTTCCCGGCGACCATCGAGGTCTTCAACGGGCCGGCCACGAAGGCCGGTCGCAAGATCCTGATCTACGCGCGGGCGCTGGGCACCGTGGTCATCCCGCTGGAGGGGACGCTCAAGAAGAGCTCGGGCCGCTACGGCTGGGTCCTCGACGTGCCGGTCCAGAAGATCCAGATCGTCGCCGACCAGTTCGCCTCCATCACGAGCTTCTCGGTGAGCGTCGGCGGCATCGGTCGCAAGGGCGTGCCGTTCATCGAGGCCCCGACCCGCTGCACCAAGCCCGGCTGGCCGTTCCTGGGCGAGTTCCGCTACGCCGACGGGGCGACGGGATCGTCGTCGGCGACCATCAACTGCCTGCTGAAGGCCACCAACAACGACTGATTCCGTGGCGGGGAAGGGACTGCAGGATCCGTCGCGAACAACATTGCTTAATGCGTCCAGGGCGCAACTCCGGGCAGCCCTGGACGTAGATGGAGATAGACATGCTGCGTTCCCACACCTTCCAGTACCCCAAGGTCACCCCGCTCGCCGCGCCGGTGCCCAAGCCGCCGAAGTCCGCCGTGACGCCCCGCCCGCCGCGGTAGGGCTCCTGCGCCCTAGAAGGCGATGCCCTCGAGGCGCAGCAGCGCCTCCTTGCGATACATCCCGCCCGTGTAGCCGGTGAGCTTGCCGCTCGTGCCGATCACGCGATGGCACGGCACGACGATCGGGATCGCGTTGGCGCCCAGCGCGCGCCCCGCCGCCCGCGAGGCCTTGGCGTTGCCGGCCTGCGCGGCCATCTGCCCGTAGGTCGCGGTGTGCCCGAACGGGATCGCCGCAGTGGCCTGCAGCACCCGCCGGCCGAAGTCGGAGTAGAGCGTCCAGTCGATCGACACGTCGAACGTCTCGCGCCGGCCGGTGAAGTACTCGTCCAACTCGCGGCGGACCGGGTCCAGTCGCGCCGGAGCCTCGAGGATCCGCGGGCTGAGCTTGGCCGCGAGGCTGTCGAGCACCTCGTCGAGCCCTCCCTCGAAGTCCTCATAGGCGAGACGGACGAGGCCCTGAGGCGTGACCGCGGCGACGAGCGCGCCGATGGGCGAGTCCACGACGGCGTAGGCGACGTCGGGCTCGGCGCGGCTGACGAACCGAGCCGCGGCGGCGGCGGCGTCGGCCGGGTCGATCTGGGGGGCACGGAGGTCGGTCATGCGGTGGGGCTCATCTCGAGTCGGAGCTTCTTGAGGCCCTCGTGGGCCGAGCGTCGCGCGGCCTCCTCGGAGCAGTCCAGCGCGACGGCGACCTCGGCGTGGCTGAGGTCGCCGGCGTAGCGCAGCAGCACGGCGGCGCGCTGCTTGGGCGGGAGGTCGCGGACGCGCTCCCAGGTCTCGTCGTCGCGCGGCGGCGGATCGTGGACGGCCACCTCCGGCACCGCCTCGACCGGGATCGCCCGCCGCGCCCGGCCCCGATGGTGGTCGAGCGCCTTGCGGTGCGCGATCGTCATGACCCAGGCGTGCAGGTTCGACTCGGCCCGCAGCCGCGGATAGGCGCTCATCGCGGCCAGGAACGTCTCCTGGAAGCAGTCGTCGGCCTCCGCGCGGCCGACCGACGCGACGAGGAACCGCCACACGGGCTCGCGCTGGTCGTCGAGGAAGCGCTGAAACGGGGGGATCACTGCCCGTACAACGCTAGGGGGCGCGGCGGCGTGAGGTCGGTGGCCGGCGGGCCTACGGCTCGCCGTGGTCGTGCTCGAAGTGCTCGATCTCGTGGAAGGCGGTGATGCGGCGCAGGAGGGGAGCGGTGCGGTAGCGCTCCTCGCCGTACTCCTCCCGCAGGCCGTCCAGGATCATCACGATGTGGTCGAGGCTGATCGCGTCGGCCCAGGCGAGCGGGCCCTGCGGGTAGTTCATGCCCAGCTGCATCCCGGCGTCGACGTCCTCGGCGCTGCCGACGCCCTCGCCGACGGCGAACGCGCACTCGTTGACGACCTGGGCGAGGATCCGGCCGAGGACGAGCCCCGGCGCGTCGGCGACCCATACGGTGCGGTGCCCGAGCGCCGCGAAGAACTGCTCGGAGCGCTCCGCGGCGACGTCGGCGGTCGCCGGCGTGCGCGTCAGCTCGACGATGCCCAGCGGCGAGAGCGCGTGGAAGCCCGCCGCCGAGCCGCCCTGGTCCAGGGCCTGCAGCGCGCCCTCGGCGCAGAGCAGGACGCGGGGCGCGCCCTGCAGCGGCGGGGAGTCCTCCTCCGACGGCCCGCACTCGACGATCAGCCACGGCACCTCGCCGTCGCTCTGCTCGGCGACCGCGTAGCCGGCCTCCTCGGCCAGCTCGCGCAGCTCGTCGGCGATCGGCAGGAAGCCGCTGATGACGACGAGGCCCTCGGCCTCGGGCGGCTCGGGGGCCGGCGGGTCGGTCGGGCGGTGTGGCTCCCCCTCGGCGTACGTGTACCAGCCGCGCCCGGTCTTGCGGCCGAGCCGCCCCGCGGCGACCATCTGCGCGCTCAGCGGCGACGGGCGCCAGCGCGGCTCGCCGAAGCTCAGCTCGTAGAAGGACTTGGACACGTCGAAGCCGACGTCGATCCCGACCAGGTCCTGCAGCTCGAACGGCCCCATGCGGAAGCCGGCGGCGCGGACGATCGCGTCGATCGTCTCCTTGTCGGCGATCTGCTCCTGCAGCAGCCGCAGGGCCTCCAGGCCGAACGGCCGGTTGCAGCGGTTGACCAGGAAGCCGGGGCCGTCCTCGGCGTCGATCACGCGGCGGCCCATCGCCTCGCCGGCGGCGCGCGCCACGGCCAGCGCCTCCTCGGAGGACTCCAGGCCGGCGATCACCTCGACCAGGCGCATCAGCGGCGCGGGGTTGAAGAAGTGCAGGCCGACGACGCGCGACGGGTCGGCGGCGGCGCGGGCGATCGCGGTGATCGGGATCGACGAGGTGTTGGAGGCGAGCACCGCCTCAGGCGCGATCCTCGACAACGACGAGAACAGCTCGTGCTTGAGCTCCAGCCGCTCGGGCGCCGCCTCGACGATCAGCCCGCACGCCGCCAGGTCGGCCAGCGTCTCGGCAACCTCCAGCCGCGCGCCGATCGCGGCGGCGTCGCCGTCGAGGCGACCCTTGGCCACCAACTTGGCGATGCCCGCCCGCGCGCGTTCCGCGCCTTCGGCAGCGGCGCCGTCGATTGGGTCGAACAGCAGCGTGCGCGCGCCCGACTGGGCGGCCAGCTGCGCGATCCCGGATCCCATCGTGCCGGCGCCCACGACGCCGATGACCTGCGGTGCGCTCATCGCTTCAGCTTGACGATGACCTCCGCCGGCCGCTTGCTCGCATGGCCGAGGAGTCGCTGGCCGAGGCGGCCCTCACGCCGGGACCAGCGCGTTGATGCCCGTCTCGGCGCGGCCGATGATCAGCTTCTGGATCTGCGAGGTGCCCTCGTAGAGCGTGGTGACGCGCACGTCGCGGAAGTGGCGCTCGACGACGTGGTCGTCGGCGTAGCCGGCGCCGCCGTGCACCTGGATGGCCTCATTGGCGCACCACACGGCCGACTCCGAGGCATACAACTTGGCGATCGACGTCTCGGTGGTGTTCGGCTGCCCGGTGTCCTTGAGCCAGCCGGCGCGCCACACGAGCAGGCGGGCCGCGTCGGTGCGCACGCGCATCTCGGCGATCATCGCCTGCACGAGCTGGAACGACGCGATCGGGCGGCCGAACTGCTCGCGCTCCTTGGCGTACTTGACTGACTCCTCCAGACAGCTCTGGCAGACGCCGACGCAGCCGGCGGCCACCGAGTAGCGCCCGGAGTCCAGCGCGGTCATCGCCACGCGGAAGCCGTTGCCGACCTCGCCGAGGACGGCGTCGTCGGGCGCGAAGACATCGTCGAGGCCGATCTCGGCGGTGTCGGAGCCGTGCAGGCCCATCTTGTGCTCGATGACCGAGGGGCGGAAGCCCTCCTGGTCGGTGTCGACCAGGAAGCACGCCACGCCCTTGTGGCCCTTCTCCGGATCGGTCTGGGCGAAGATCAGCGCCAGGCCGGCGTGGTTGCCGAGCGAGATCCACATCTTGGCCCCGTTGATGCGCCAGCCGCCGTCGACCTTGGTCGCGCGCGTGCGCTGGTTGGCGGCGTCGGAGCCCGTGTCGGGCTCGGTCAGGCCGAAGCAGCCCAACAACGCGCCGGAGCAGAGCGCGGGCAGGTACCTGCGCTTCTGCTCCTCGCTGCCGAACTTCAGGATCGTCGAGCACACCAGCGACGTCTGCACCGAGATGACGGTGCGCATCGAGCTGTCGCCCCGTCCGACCTCCTCCACGACCAGCCCGTAGGTCCGGTAGTCGAGGCCGGCGCCGCCGTACTCCCGCGGCACGATCGCGCCGAGGTAGCCCTGGTCGGCGATCTTGCGCACCAGATCGAGGTCGAAGCGATGGTCGCGCGAGTTCTGCTTGGCCGCCGGCACGATCTCCTTGTCGGTGAACTCGCGGGCGGTGGCGCGGATGAGCTCCTGCTCATCGGTGAGGCTGAAGTCCATGGGGCTGGACCGTACCCGGTGACGGGGCTCGGAACGGATGGTCGGCAGGCGTAGACTCGCCGCGGTGGACCCCCTCGGCGCGATCATGCTGGCGATCGGGGCCGGCTTCGTGGTCGGCCTGCTGCTGCTGGGGCTCTTCCATCCGCGCACCGGCGCGCAGGCGCTGGACTGGAAGCCCACCCGCTCCGCGGAGCTGGAGGTGCAGAACGAGATCGACGACCTCGACCAGATGCTCGAGGCCGCCAACGCCCGCCGGCGCCGCCGGGGCGAGGCCGAGCTGAGCGAGGCGAGCCTGCGCGCCTCGATCGGGCAGGATGTCGCCCAGACGGCCAAGCGCCGTGACGACTACCTGGAGGACCTGGACATCGCTCAGATGCTGGACGCCAAGAACGCCCGACGCCGTGCGAAGGGACTGCCCGAGATCACGATCGAGGCGTACCGCGCCAAGCTCGAGGGGGAGGCCCGGTGAGGGCCGTGCTGGTGGGCGGCGGACGCCCCGGGCTCGCGCTGACCCGTGCGCTGACCGCCGACGGCCACGCCGTCCGGTTCGTCACGCGCCACGAGGCGTTCCGGCCCGAGATCGAAGCGGCGGGCGCCGAGTGCTGGATCGGCGACCCCGACCGCATCGGCTCGCTGCGCTACGCCCTCGAGAGCGCCACGGTGCTGCTGTGGCTGATGGGCCGCGCGCCCGACGGCGACCTGCACGGCTCGCGCCTGACGATGATGATGGAGCGCACCATCGACACGACCGTGCGCGGGGTCGTCTACGAGGGCACCGAGGCGGGTGCCGCAGAGGTCGCCCGGATGGCCGACTTCAACGAGATCCCGCACGCGATCCTCGACACGCCGCGAGCAGACGAGGACGCGTGGGTCGCCGCGGTCGTGGAGGCCGTCGACGGGGTCCTGGCGGCGCCCCGGGGGCGGTAGCGTCGGCACCACGGCGTGGCCGTGCCGATCGAGGAAGGCTGAACGCTCAGGACTTGCGTGCGGTCGCCGTGCTTCCCACACGGTGACCGCCGAGCCGGGCGATCGCGTCGACGATCAGCGCCCAGAACCCGGCGTGGTCGAGCTCCAGCGCGACCTGCGCGTTGGGCGCCTCGCCGGTCACGCCGAAGCGGTCGACCACGGTCGCACCGCGCGTGTGGGTCCCGTCGAGCTCGATCGCGACGTGCGCGTCGACGCAGCCGACGAGCTGCGGCGCGATGACGCGCGCGACCGCGACGGGGTCGTGCACCGGCGCGGCCGGGAAGCCCCACAGCGATCGGTAGCGGTCGGCGAAGAACCCGAGGAGGTCGACGACGGTCGAGGCCAGCGGCGTGCCCAACCCTCGCAGCTGCGCGAGCACGTCCTCGGTGGCCAGCGCCTGGTGCGTGACGTCGAGCCCGCACATCGTCACCGGCAGCCCGCTCGAGAAGACGACGTGGGCGGCCTCGGGGTCGACGAAGATGTTGAACTCGGCCAGCGGGCGCCAGTTGCCCATGCTCGCGCTGCCGCCCATGAGCACGATCTCGCCGATGGCCGTGCGCAGGGCCGGGTGGCGGCGCAGCAGCAGCGCGACGTTCGTCAACGGGCCGACCGCCACCAGAGTCACCGGCTCGCCCGCGGCGCGCAGCACGTCGGCCATCAGGTCGACGGCGTGACGCTCGTCGAGCGCCACGTCGGGCCGGCCCAGGTCGGCGCCGTCCATCGCCGACTCGCCGTGGACGGAGCCCGCCGTGCGCAACGCCCCCAACAACGGCGCGTCGCAGCCCGCCGCGACGGGGACGTCCCGGATCCCCGCGATCGTGCAGGTCAGCAGCGCGTTGCGCGTGGTCTGCTCCAGCGTCCCGTTGCCCGCGACGGTCGTGATCGCCCGCAGGTCGATCGCGTCGCTGCCGGCGGCCAGGAGGATCGCGACCATGTCGTCGTGGCCGGGGTCGCAGTCGAGGACGAGCGGGATCGGCGCCACGGCTACCTCAGGCGGCGGGGGCTCGCTCGAGCCGTTCGAAGAGATCGGCGAGCATGCGCGCCGTCGCGCCCCAGACGAGGTTCTCGCCGACGACGTAGGTGTCGGTCCGGAACGGGATGCCGCGGCGCCGCATCGTGCGCCGCGCGTACCCGTCCTGCAGCTCGCGGAGCGTCAGCTCCAGCACCTCGGCGACCTCGGCCTCGGCCGGCCGCCACTCCTGGCCCGGCTCGATCAGCCCGACGAAGGGGTAGACGGCGAAGTTGGTGGCGATGGTCGGCGTGGGCTGCAGCGCGCCGACGAGCTCGACGCCCGCGGGGGCCAGGCCGATCTCCTCCTCGGCCTCGCGCAGCGCCGTCGTGCAGAGGTCGTCGTCCTCGGGGTCCTGGCGCCCACCGGGGAACGAGATCTCGCCGCCGTGGCGGCGCAGGTCGTCGCGCCGGCGCGTCAGCACCACCGAGGGCTCCCCGTCGGCGTTCAGGAACAGCGGGACGAGCACGGCCGCGTCGGTGCGGCCGTGGACGTCGAGTGCGGCGGCCTCGACGGCGTCGAGGAGGACCGCCCGCAGCCGCTCTCGCAGGTCAGCCCGCGAGCGTGACGCGCTCGACGCGCTCGTCGAACATCACCTCGCCCTCGAGGGTCCGGTGGACGGGGCACTTGGCCGCGATGACGCGGAGGCGCTCGACCTGCTCGTCGTCCATCGAGTCCGGGAAGCGCAGGACCAGGTTGAAGCGCGTGGGACAGCCGCGCTCGGCGGGGGTGTAGTCACAAGCGACCTCGACGTCTCCGACGTCCCAGCCCTTGCGGTTGGCGTACATCTCCATCGTGATGGCGGTGCACGCCGCGAGGCTCGCGGCCAGGAGCTCCTGGGGGCTCGGGCCCGTGTCCTCGCCACCCTTGTCGGTGGGCTCGTCGATGACGAGCTGGTGGTCACGGATCCGGATCGCCTGTCGGAGCGTGCCGGATCGATTGGCGGTCGCCTTCATACGGAAGCCTTTGCTGCGAAGAGGTTGGGTCGTCAGTCCTTCACGACCGATGATGCCAAACCGCTCACCCGAGTGGGTTGAACAGAAGTCCAGTCGGCACCTTCGGATAGAAGAAGGTGGACTTCGGCGGCATGTTGACGCCCGCGGCTGCGATCTCCTGAACCTGGCGCACCGGGCTCCCGCGCAGGAAGAAGGCGCAGTCGTACTCCTTGGAGAGCACGGCCTGCAGCGCCTCGTCGTCGGTACGGGAGTAGCCGAGGCCGTCGAGGTGGGCGATGTCGTCCTCGGTCATGCCCAGGACGCCTTCGAGCACGAGCGCCTCGAGCACCGCGGTGTCGAGGTGCCGGTAGGGCTCGGGGTACTGCGCCAGCGCGGCGTCGGCCGTCGCCTGGTCCTTGAGCACGAGGCGGTAGGCCTGCTGGTGGAAGCTGTCGATGTAGCCCATGGTCAGCGGGCCGTCGCCGTCGGGCGGGCGCAGCTCGGACTGCTCGATCGGCGTGACGTCGAAGGTCTCGCGCAGGTAGCGGCCGAGCTTCTGCTGAACCTCGGGGTCCTTGACCTTGTTCAGCAGCCGGTGCGTCGGGAAGATCGTCAGACCCGGGTCCTGCAGCGCGACCAGGCACATCAGCACGTAGCGGTGGTCGCCCTCGCCGCCGATCTCCTCGGCGTAGACGCGCGCGGTCTCGTAGCGGTGGTGGCCGTCGGCGATCAGCAGCTCGGTCTCGCCCATGGCCATCTTCACGCGGGCGATCGCGCCGCCGTCGTCGATGCGCCAGAGGCGGTTGACCGTGCCGTCGGCGTCGGTCGCCTCGCCCCACGGGTCGCCGGCGACGTGCGGCTCCAAGGCGCCCCAGGCGGCGCCCGCCGGGTCGTCGTAGAGGCTGAAGATCGGCGAGAGGTTGGCCTTGGTCGCCCGCGTCAGGCGCAGCCGGTCCTCCTTGGGGCCCGGATGCGTGCGCTCGTGCGGCCGGATCCGGCCGGCGCCGTACTCCTCGACGCGCACGCGCGCGAAGATCCCGCGGCGCGACAGCGCTCGGCCGTCGGGGCCGACGTAGTCCTGCTGCAGCGCCCAGAGCGCCGGCGTCTCGTCGCGCACGACCGCGCCCTGGCTGCGCCACAGCGCGAGCAGGCGCGCCGCCTCCTCGTAGGCGTCGCCGCCCAGCGGCGCCTCGGGCAGGTCGATGCTCACGACGTTGTGGGGTGAGCGGGCGGCGAGGCGCGCACGCTGCTGTGCGTCGATGACGTCGTACGGCGGGGCGATCACCGACTCCAGGGAGCCGACGACGCCGAGGTCGTAGCGGAGGGCGCGGAAGGCTTGGACGTCGGCCATAGGGCCGCGACACTACCTAGGAGACTCCTGAAAAAGGCGCTGCGGTCGTCTGCGGCCGTGGACACATCGCCAGATCGCCACCCGATCCCTTGACAATGCGGAAGCATTGCCTGCGGAATCGTGCGGCGCCTGGCTCGATCCACGACCACATCCGAC
>DASYLT010000197.1:0-21378 GCA_036009425.1 Baekduia sp.
GACATCGAGTTCACCGCCGAGGTCGTGCAGATCGCCCTCGACGAGGGCGCGACGACCATCAACATCGCCGACACGGTCGGCTACGCGACGCCCGACGAGTACGCGGCGTTCCTGACCCGTCTCTACGTGCTCGTCCCGGACCTGCACGGCGTGGTGCTCTCCACCCATTGCCACGACGACCTCGGTCTCGCGGTCGCCAACTCGATCGCCGGCGTGCAGGCCGGCGCCCGCCAGATCGAGTGCGCGGTCAACGGCATCGGTGAGCGCGCCGGCAACGCCGCGCTCGAGGAGCTGATCATGCTCCTGCACACCCGCCGCAGCCACCTCGGGTACACGACGGGCGCCGTGACGACCGAGATCGCGCGCACGAGCCGCCTGGTCTCGCGCCTCACCGGCTACGCCGTGCAGCCCAACAAGGCGATCGTCGGCCGCAACGCCTTCGCCCACGAGTCGGGCATCCACCAGGACGGCGTGCTCAAGGAGCGCTCGACCTACGAGATCATGGATGCGCGCTCGGTCGGCCTGGACGCCAACTCGCTCGTGCTTGGCAAGCACTCCGGCCGCGCGGCGCTGCGCCAGGCGCTGGAGGACCTCGGCTACACGATCGACGGCGCCCAGCTCAAGCAGGCCTTCGAGCGCTTCAAGGAGGTCGCCGACCGCAAGAAGCAGGTCACCGCGCTCGACCTCGAGGCGCTGGTCACCGACGAGCTGCGCGCCGACGTCCAGGGCTACTCGCTGGAGTGGTTCGAGGTCGAGGCCTCCAACCGCCGTCCGCCGCACGCGACCGTGGCGGTGCGCACGCCGCAGGACACCGTCCTGGAAGGCTCGTTCACCGGCGACGGGCCGGTCGACGCGATCTTCCGGGCGATCAACAGCGCCACGGGGATCGATGCCCGCCTGCGCGAGTTCCGCGTCGACGCGGTCACCGGCGGGCAGGACGCGCTCGGCGAGGTCAGCGTCGTCGTCGAGCTCGGCGCGCCCGAGGAGGCGGTCAAGTCCGACACGCCGGGCGTGCTCACCGGCGCCCGCGTCAGCGGCGCCGGCCAGGCCGTCGCGACCGACATCATCGAGGCCGCGGCGATCGCCTACGTGCGCGCGCTCGGCAACGCGGTCAACCGGGCCAGGGCCGTGCTCTCCGAAGCCGAGCTGGCGCAGACCCCGTAGCGATGGCGCGGGACCTGCTCGCCGCGGCGGCCGTCGCGCAGACGACGGCCGAGCTCGTCCGGGTCCCGAGCATCACCGGCGACGAGCGGGCCGTCCTGGAGCGCCTCGGCGAGCTGGCCGAGGCGCTCGGTCTGCGGGCCGAGTTGGTGTCCTACGACCTCGCGGCGCTGCGTGCCCATCCCGGCCATCCCGGCGAGGAGGCGCCGCGCGAGACGCTGTACGGCGTGATGGTCGCCGGCGGCGCGGCGGGCGCGCCGCGGCGGCTGGCGCTCTGCGGCCACCTCGACGTCGTCGGCGTCGGCTCCGACCGCTGGGCCTCGGGCGATCCGTTCTCGGGGGCCGTCGAGGGCGGCTTCGTCCACGGCCGTGGCAGCGTGGACATGAAGGGCGGGGTGGCGGCGGCCCTGCACGCGCTTGCTGCCGCGGGCCCGGAGGCCGGCTGCGAGGTCGTCCTGCACGCGGTGTCCTCCGAGGAGGACGGCGGGCTCGGTGCGTTCGCGGCGCTGCACGCCGACGCGGCCTTCGACGCCTGCGTGATCCCCGAGCCCACGGGCTTCGGCGTGGTCTGCGCCCAGGCGGGGGCGCTGACCTTCACCGGCGTGGTGCATGGGCGCGCCGCGCACGCGGCCGAGCGGCTGCACGGCGTCAGCGCGATCGACCGCTACGTGCCGATCCACCAGGCGCTCGGCGCACTCGAGGCGGAGCTGAACGCCGGCGTCGCCCACCCGCTCATGGCGCAGCTGCCGCTGCCCTACCCGCTGGTGGTCGGACGCGCGAGCGCGGGGGAGTGGTCGAGCTCGGTCCCCGACCGGCTGCAGTTCGAGGGCCGCGCGCCGGTGAGGGTGGGCGAGGACGTGGCGGTAGCGCGGGCGGCGGTGGAGACCGCCGTCGCGGCCGCGGCGCCCGACGACGGGCTGGCCGTCGAGCTCAGGTGGACCGGCGGCCAGTTCGCCTCCGGGCAGACCGAACCCGACGGTCCGCTGGCCCAGTTGGTGGTCGAGGCCACGACCGCGCAGCTCGGCCGTCCGGCGCACGTGGTCGGCGTCCCGTGGGGCGCGGACATGCGCCTGTGGTGCGCGGCCGGCGTGCCGACCGTCATGCTCGGCACGCGCGGGATCGAGCTGGCGCACGCGGTCGACGAGCGCGTGTCGGTCGACGAGCTGGGCACGCTCGCGCGCGTCCTGGCCGACGTCGTGCGCCGGTTCTGACCGCGCCGGCGCCTCGGCGCCGCGCTACGACGTTTGTCGACGCTCGGAAGTGGGGCTTGAGTCCTCCGGTTCTTCGAGTAGCGTTCCGGTCCGCGCGACGACGGGGGAATGAGGCTTGATGCAAGGACGTGTGCGGCACCGTGGTGCCGCAGGAGCAGTGCTGCTGCTGATGCTGGCGGCATGGCTGACGACGACGCCGGCGCGCGCCGCGAGCTCCGTGGTCGGCCAGTGGCGGTTCGACGAGGCCGGCGGCCAGCGCGCCATCGACGACGGCCCCTTCGGGCTCGACGGCCGGCTCGGCTCGACCGACGGCACCGACGGCGCTGACCCCGTCCGTATCCCCGGCGTGTCCGGTGGTGCGCTGCGGTTCGACGGCAGCACGCTCGTACGGCTTCCGCCGGCCACGCAGCTGACGCCGCGGACGCTCACCATCGAGAGCGTCGTCCGCGCGGGTGCCAGTCCCGGGACCTACCGGTACGTGGTCTCCCACGGCGCCGAGGGGTGCATCGCCGGCTCCTACGGCCTCTACACCGCCCGCGACGGCGGGATCGCGTTCTACGTCTTCGACGGCCGCTCCTACCAGCTGTCGGCGGCCGCCGCGCCCGCCGACGTCTGGAACGGCGGCTGGCACCACGTCGCCGGCGTCTTCGACGGGCTGGCCGTGCGCCTGTACCTCGACGGGCGGGCGGTCGGCGACCCGCAGCCTGCGCCGCTGGCGATCGCGTACGGCCTGACGTCCTCTGACAGCTACTTCGGCAGCTACCAGGGCACGTGCGCGCTGCCGCTCGTCGGCGACCTCGACCTCGTGCGTCTGTGGAACGGCCCGCTGTCGGCCGACTTCGTGGCCGGGCTGTCTGATGCGGCGGCCACGCCGCCGCCGACCCCCGCGCCGTCGACCGACGATCAGCCGGCGCCCGAGACGGTGCCGATCGCGCCGGAGAGCGCGTCCAACGGCGGGGCTCCCGGCAGCCGGCCCGGACTCGCGCCCATCGCGCCCGGCACGAGCATCCCGGCCGGCGGCACGCCCGGTACCACCGTGTCCCCGGCCTCCCGACCCGGGGCGCCCGCGCCGGCGTGCACGGTGAAGCCCTCGGTGCGCCGCGTCCGCGCCGGGCGCGTGACCGCCGTGACCGTCCGGGTCGCGGTGCGTAGCAAGCCGGTCCAGCGCGTGCGCGTCCGCGCGACCTACGGCGCGAAGCGCCATCAGCTGGCGATCGCCCGCACCGCCAGCAACGGCCGCGCCCGGCTGCGCCTCAAGCCCCACGGTCGCAACCGGATCAGCGTCACCGTCGTCGGACGCCAGGACTGCGCGCCCGTGGCGCTGACGGTGCTGAGCGCCCGCCGCAGCTGAGCTCAGCCTGCGGCCAGGGCCAGGCCTTGGCGGTAGCCCGCGGCCTGGGCACCGCGGGCGTGGCCCGGCGCCATGAAGTTGGTGCCCATCGCAGCGCCCGAGTCGCGGTCGGGCACCACGTGCCGGACGCGGCTCCCGCGCCGGCGCAGCACCTGGCGCTCCAGCTCGGAGGCCGCGCGGAACGCGGCGCGCAGCACGGCCGTGCGCCGGTCGTCGCCCCCGAGGCCCGCGGCGGGATCGAGGCACAGCACGTGCGTCCCGGGACCGGTCCGGGCGGCGTCGAGGTTGGTGACCGACCAGGCGCCGCCGTCGACGTACTCGCGATCACCGATCCGCACGGGCGAGAAGACCCAGGGGATCGAGCAGGAGGCGCAGACCGCGTCGGCCACCGCGGCGGGCGGCGCCCCACGCGCGCCGAAGACGACACGGCGCCCGCTGCGCCGGTCCACGGTGCAGACCCGCAGGCGCCCGTCGAAGCTGACGTCCCACGCGGCGACGCGGCGGCGCAGGTCGGTCAGCGGCCGGCCGTGGTCGCCCGCGCGCGACAGCAGCGCCGCCCGCGCCAGCGCGCCCGCCGGCGTGCCGATGGCCAGGGCGGCGCCGGCCAATGGAGCGCTCGCCGCCCAGCCGGCGCGCGCGGCGCCACGGACCGCTCCACGCACCCGCGCGGCGACACCGTCGAGGCGGTCCAGCTCGGCGGCGCCGTCGTCGCCGGCCGCGGGCGCCGGCGGGCTGTCGAACGCCGCGCCGCCGCCGTCGTTCATGCGGCGCGGGCGCCGGCCGGCGGCCAGGCGAGCCGCGACGATCGATCCGGCCGACGTCCCCACGAAGGCCTCCGTCTCGCGGAAGTCGACGCCCGCGCCGTCCTCGATGCCGGCCAGCACGCCGTGCATCCACGCCTCGCCGACGATGCCGCCGCCGGCCAGGACGAGCACGTCGGGTCGCAGGAACGCGGCGGAGGTCATCGGCGCCCAGGCTAGCCACCCGCCGGAGCCCGTCGGTCGGGCGTCCGCTCTATCAACAGACACTTGTACGTGATAACGTACGCGCCCCGCATGGCCGTCGCCGACCAGCTCGACCAGATCCACATCGGTCCCCGTGTCCGCGCGCTGCGCGAGGCGATGGACCTCTCGCTGCGCGACCTCGCGGAGCGCAGCGGCGTCAGCGCCCCGATGCTCTCACAGGTCGAGCGCGGCGAGACCAGCCCGACGCTCGCCGTCGCCAGCCGCATCGCCGCCGGCCTCGAGCTGCGCCTCAGCCAGCTGCTGCGCCTCGACGAGGAGAGCTCGGTCAGCGTCGTGCGCTGCGCCGAGCGCCGCCGCGGCGGAGGCGCGGCCGGCCACGCCTTCGAGATCCTGACGCCGCCGCTGCCCGGCCAGCGCGCCGAGCTCAGCCGCCACGTGCTGGCGCCCGGCGCCGCGACCGGCGGCGAGGGCGACTCGCCCATGCACGAGCCGGGCAGCCGCGAGATCGCCGTCGTCGAGCAGGGCACCGTCACGCTCGCCATCGACGGCAGCCGGCACGAGCTCTTCGCGGGCGACACCGTGACCTTCGACGCCGATCTGGCGCACCGCTTCGAGAACCCCGGACCCGGCGAGGCCGTGCTGCTCGCAGTCGTCAGCGCCGGGCTGCGCAGGAGTTAAGGACCATCACATGCCGAAGTCCCTGTTCGACAAGATCTGGGAGGCGCACGAAGTCGCCTCCGGCCTCATCTACATCGACCTGCACCTCGTCCACGAGGTGACCAGCCCGCAGGCCTTCGACGGCCTGCGCCTGGCCGGCCGGCCGGTGCGCCGGCCCGACCGCACGGTCGCGACCGCCGACCACAACGTGCCCACCGACGGCACGCCCATCGCGGCCCGCATCAAGGACGTGCTCAGCCGCACGCAGGTCGAGACGCTCGAGCGCAACTGCGCGGAGTTCGGGATCCCGATCTACTCGCTGGGCTCAGAGCACCAGGGCATCGTGCACGTCATCGGGCCGGAGCTCGGCCTGACGCAGCCGGGCATGACGATCGTCTGCGGCGACAGCCACACCGCCACGCACGGGGCCTTCGGCGCGCTGGCCTTCGGCATCGGGACCAGCGAGGTCGAGCACGTCCTCGCCACCCAGTGCCTGGTCCAGAACAAGCCCAAGTCCATGCGGATCCGCTACGAGGGCGAGCTCGGCCGCGGCGTCACCGCCAAGGACCTCATCCTGGCCACGATCGGGCAGATGGGCGTCGACGGCGCCGCCGGGCACGTCGTCGAGTTCTCCGGCCCGGCCGTCCAGAGCCTCTCCATGGAGGGGCGGATGACCGTCTGCAACATGACCATCGAGGGCGGCGGTCGCGCGGGCATGATCGCCCCCGACGAGACCACCTTCGCCTGGGTCCGCGACCACGGCGCCGAGGTCGATCCCGCGTGGACCGACCTCTACACCGAGGACGGCGCGACGTTCGACAAGGAGATCGTGGTCGACGCGTCGGCGATCAGCCCGATGGTCAGCTGGGGCACCAACCCGGCGCAGGTCGCGCCCGTGACCGCCGCGGTGCCGACGCCCGCCAGCGACGGCGAGGAGCGCGCGCTGGTCTACATGGGGCTGGAGGCCGGGACGCCGATCGAGGACATCAAGCTGGACCGCGTGTTCATCGGCTCCTGCACCAACTCGCGCATCGGCGACCTGCGCGCCGCTGCCCGGATCGTCGCCGGCAAGACCGTCAACAGCGACGTGTACGCCATGGTCGTCCCGGGCTCGGTGCAGGTCAAGGCGCAGGCCGAGGCCGAGGGCCTGCACGAGATCTTCACCGCCGCCGGCTTCGACTGGCGCGGCGCCGGGTGCTCCATGTGCCTGGCCATGAACCCCGACAAGCTGGAGCCCGGCGAGCGCTGCGCCTCGACCTCGAACCGCAACTTCGAGGGTCGCCAGGGCGCCGGCGGTCGCACGCACCTCGTCAGCCCCGAGATGGCCGCCGCGGCCGCCATCGAGGGCCGCTTCGTCGACATCCGGAACTGGAACTAGGACATCATGAAGGCCATCGAGACGATCACGGGGCCGGTGTCGGTCCTGATGCGCGACGACGTCGACACCGACCAGATCATCCCCAAGCAGTTCCTCAAGCGGGTGGAGCGGACCGGCTTCGGCGAGTTCCTGTTCTACGACTGGGCCAAGGAGCCGGGCTGGGACCTGCCGGTCAACCAGGTCCTGGTCACCGGTCGCAACTTCGGTTGCGGCTCCAGCCGCGAGCACGCGCCATGGGCGCTGGAGGACTACGGCTTCCGCGTGGTCATCGCGTCGAGCTTCGCCGACATCTTCAAGTCCAACTGCACCAAGATCGGCATGCTGCCGGTGCAGCTGACGCCGGAGCAGTGCACGGCGATCGCCGAGGCCGGTTCCTGCCAGGTCGACCTGGCCGCCCAGGAGGTCCGCTGGGAGGGCGCCGGCGGCGTGCACACCGCGCGCTTCGACATCGACCCCGAGATCAAGCACCGCCTGCTCGAGGGCCTCGACGACATCGCGCTGACGCTCAAGCAGGGCGAGGCGATCGACGCCTACGAGCGCGACCTCGAGCGCGCCGGGCCGGTCACCACCGCGCTCGCCGTCTAGCGGACGAGGGTGAAGCGCGCCACGAGCGCGTCGAGGCTGGCCGCGGTGCTGGCCAGCTCGTGCGCCGACGCGGCGATCTGCTGCGTCGACGCCGAGGTCTCCTCGGTCGACGCGCTCACCTGCTCCGACGACGCCGAGGACTGCTCGGCGACGGCGGCCACCTCGGCCATGCGGTCGCCCATCTGGCGCGCGGCGACCGCGATCTCCTCGACCGCGGCGGCGATCGCGCCGACGCGGGCGGTGACGTCGTCGACCGACCCGCCGATGCGCTCGAACGCCACGCGGGCGTCCTCGACGACCCCGGAGCCCTGCTGCGTGCGGCGGGCGCCGTCCTCGACGACCTCGACCGCACGCGCGGTCTCGGCCTGGATGTCGGCGATCAGCCCGGCGATGGAGCCGGCCGCGCTGCGGGACTCCTCGGCGAGCTTGCGCACCTCCTCGGCGACGACCGCGAAGCCGCGGCCGTGCTCGCCGGCACGGGCGGCTTCGATCGCCGCGTTGAGCGCCAGCAGGTTGGTCTGCGCCGCGATGCCGGTGATCGTGTCGACGATGCCGCCGATCTCGGCCGACTTGGCGCCCAGGGCGCGGATCGCCACGGTCGCGCCGGCCGAGGCCTCGCGCACCGACGCCATCGCCGCGGATGCTCCGCCGGCCGCCTCGGCGCCGCGGCCCGCCTCGCGGCGGGCTTCCTCGGCGACCTGGGCGGTGGAGGCGGCGTCCGCGGAGGATCGGCCGGTCACCGCGACGACGTCCTCGGCGATGCGGCGCGCCGCCGCGATCGTGACGACCTGGCGCTCGGCGCCGATGGTCGCCTCGCCGATGGCGGCGGCGATCTCGCCGACCGCCCGGCCCGCCTCGTCGGAGGTCGCCGCCATCTGCTGCGACGCGGCCGACACGGCGCCCGCAGTGCCGGCGACCTCGCCGATGAGGTCGGCCAGCGCGGCGCGCGAGGCGTCGTAGGACCCCATCATCGCCTCGAAGGTGTCGCGGATGGCGTTGGTCGCACGGGCGATGTCGCCGATCTCGTCGTTGCCCGGGTGCGCGATGGGCTCCGTGACCGGCTGCACGTCGTGGGTCAGGTCGCCCTGGGCGAAGGCGCGCAGGCCGGCGTCGAGGCTGCTCGCACAGTGGTCGCGCAGCGACGACAGGCGGTCGAGCACGACGGTGACGTCGCGGCGAACGGTCCGGCTCAGCACGGCGGCGGCAGCGGCCGCGGCAAGCAGCGCGAGCCCCAGCGCGATGAGCAGCGTGCGGCGGGTCGTGGCGGCGTTGCGCTCCGAACTGCGCACCGTGCGGCCGCTGCGGGCGGTGGTCAGCGCGCTCCAGCGCGCGACGTCGGCCGTCAGCCGGTCCGACATGCCGGCGGCCGGGCCGGCGAGCACCGCGTAGGCGGCGACGCTGCCGCCGGCGTCTCCGGCGGCGGCGAAGCTCCCGGAGGCCCGCCGGTAGTCGCGCCACTCGCTGCGGGTGCGCCGCAGCACCGCCTGCTCGGCGCGGGGCATGGCGAGCCGGTCCAGCCGCTCGAGGGTGCGGTCCACGGCGGCGGCGCTGCCGATGAGCTTCGCGTCGAGCTCCGCGCGCCCGGCGCGGTCGGTGGCGAGCGCCCGCTCCAGCTGCGTCACCCGGAACTGCCGCATCTCGGTCGCCGCCTCGCCCAGCAGGCTCACCGACCCGACGACGCCGTCGCCCAGGGCCTGCGTGTCGCTGCGCAGCGTGGTGGTGCCGTGCATGGCCACCGCGAGCGCGACCAGCATGAGGGCGATGACGAATCCGAACGCACCGGCGAGCTTGCGGGCGATGGTGAGGCGGAGGCGAGGCAAAGTGGAGCGGCTTTCCAGGAGGGTGGCTTCCCGGGGGATCGGTGTCCTGACCGGGGACTTGAGGCCCGCGACCGCAAGTTCCGCCGCCCCGCGTCGTTGCTGCTCGTGTCCCGTCCCGAACAGCAGGAGGAGAGCACCTGATGAACCGACGCATCCTGGCGGGGATCACCGTCCTCGCCGCACTGGCCCTGATCCCGAGCGCCGCATCGGCCTGGGCCCCGGCGGCCACCGCCCCGGTCCATCCCGGCGTCCAGGTCTTCACCGAGGGCGCGCAGTGCACCGCCAACTTCGTCTTCACCAGCGGTGGATCGACCTACCTCGGCCAGGCCGCCCACTGCTCGGGCACCGGCCAGGCGACCGACACCAACGGCTGCACCGCGGCGTCGCTGCCGGTCGGCACCCCGGTCGAGGTGACCGGCGCGACCAAGCCCGGCACGATGGCCTACAACTCGTGGATCACCATGCAGGGCGGCGGCGAGGCCGACGACGAGACCTGCCAGTACAACGACCTGGCGCTCATCAAGCTCGACCCGGCGGACGTCGCGCTGACGAACCCGTCGATCCCGAAGTGGGGCGGCCCCAGCGGCGTCGGCACCGAGGTCGCGCTGGGCGACGTCTACAGCTACGGCAACTCGTCGTTGCGCGGCGGCGTCACGCAGCTGAGCCCCAAGCGCGGCAAGGTCGTCGAGGTCACGCCCGGCGGGTGGTCCTACACGCTGTACACGCTGACCCCGGGCATCCCCGGTGACTCCGGCAGCGCCTTCCTCAACGCCAAGGGCGAGGCCCTCGGCGTCCTGAGCACGGTGGCCCTCGCACCGCTGGTGGCCTCCAACGGCGTCGGCGACATCGGCAAGGAGATCGCCTACGCGCGGGCCCACGGCTTCGCCGACCTGACGCTCGTGAACGGCACCGAGCCGTTCAAGGGTGGGCTCCCATTCTGAGCGGCTGAGGCAGAACGGGTGGGGCGGGACGGTTCGTATACCGTCCCGCCCCGCATGTCCACTCGCATCGTCACCCTCCCCGGCGATGGCATCGGGCCCGAGATCCTGGGCCCGGCCGTCGAGATCCTGCGCGCCTTCGTGCCCGACGTCGAGATCGAGGAGCACGTCTTCGGCGGCGCTTCCATCGACGCCCACGGCACCGCGCTGACCGACGACGTCCTGGCCGCGTGCCGGAACGCGGACGCGGTCCTGCTGGCCGCCGTCGGCGGTCCGAAGTGGGACACGACCGACCCCGACGAGCCCCGTCCCGAGCAGGGCCTGCTCGGCCTGCGCAAGGGCCTGGGCCTCTACGCCAACCTCCGGCCGGTCCGGCCCGTCCCGGCGCTCTATGACGCCAGCCCGCTGCGCCCCGAGATCATCGCGGGCACCGACCTGCTGGTCGTGCGCGAGCTCACCGGCGGCATCTACTTCGGCGAGAAGTCCCGAAGCGCCGACAGCGCGACCGACGTCTGCACCTACAGCGTGGGCGAGATCGAGCGGATCGCCCGCGTCGGCTTCGGCGCCGCGCGCTCCAAGGTCGCGTCGGTCGACAAGGCCAACGTGCTGGAGACGAGCCGGCTGTGGCGCGAGACCGTCAAGCGGATCCACGCCGACGAGTTCCCCAACGTCGAGCTCGAGCACCTGCTCGTCGACAACGCCGCGATGCAGCTCGTCGCGGCGCCGCGCCACTTCGACGTGATCCTCACCGAGAACCTCTTCGGCGACATCCTCAGCGACGAGGCCGCGATGCTCACCGGCTCGATCGGGATGCTCCCCAGCGCGTCGCTCGGCGGCGACGGCCCCGGCCTCTTCGAGCCCGTCCACGGCTCGGCGCCCGACATCGCCGGGCAGGGCAGCGCCAACCCGCTGGCCATGTTCCTCTCGGTGGCGCTGCTGCTGCGTCACGGCCTGACTTTGGAATCCGAGGCGCTCGCCCTAGAATCGGCGGTGGACCGGGCCCTCGACCAGGGGCTGCGGACCCGGGACCTCGGTGGGACGGCGAGCACCGCCGAGGCGACCGACGCCGTGCTCGCCGCCCTGGGTTAGTCAGCAAGAAGGAGACAGCGTGGACGCAGCGGACCTCATCTGGATGAACGGCGAGCTCGTCGCGTGGGAGGACGCGAAGATCCACGTGCTCACGCACGGCCTGCACTACGGCACCGGGGTCTTCGAGGGCATCCGCTGCTACGACACCGAGTCCAAGGGTCCGGCCGTCTTCCGTCACGAGGACCACATCGACCGGCTCTTCAAGTCGTCGTCGCTGTACTACATGGACATCCCGTACACGCCCGAGCAGCTGCGCGCGGCCACGCTGGAGCTGATCGGCCGCAACGGCCAGCGCTCCTGCTACATCCGCCCGCTGGTCTACCGCGGCTACGGCACGATGGGCCTGTTCCCGCTCGACGCCCCGGTCGACGTCGCGATCGCCACGTGGGAGTGGGGCAGCTACCTCGGCGAGGAGGGCAAGACCAACGGCGTCCGCGCCCGCGTCTCGTCCTGGCGGCGCATCAGCGGCGATTCGCTCATCCCGCACGCCAAGGCCAGCGGCCAGTACCTCAACTCGATCCTCGCCAAGATCGAGTCGCACAAGTCCGGCTACGAAGAGGCCATCCTCCTCGACGACCGCGGCTTCGTCTGCGAGGGCACCGGCGAGAACCTCTTCGTCGTCCGCGACGGCGTGATCCTGACGCCGCCCCAGACCGCCTCGATCCTCGACGGCATCAACCGCAAGTCGATCATCCAGATCGCCCGCGACCTCGGCTACGAGGTGCTCGAGCGCGACATCGCGCGCGCCGAGCTCTACCTCGCCGACGAGCTCTTCTGCACCGGCACCGCCGCCGAGCTGACGCCCATCCGCGAGGTCGACGACCACACGATCGGCAGCGGCCGGCCGGGCGAGATCACCCGCGCCGTCCAGGCGACGTTCGAGGACGCGCTGCACGGGCGCTCCGAGCGCTACGCCGACTGGCTGGACCCCGTGCCGGCCCACCACTTCTCGACGACGCCCGCACAGGTCTGAGGCCGTGCTCGCGATCGGCATGACGCAGCGAATTCCGGGGCGGCGCGCGGCCTAGCCCGCGCATCGCCGCCTGCCCGGAACCCGCTGACGTCCACCGCCGATCCCGAACCGAGACCGCACGACATGACCGCACCGAAGACCATCGAGACCTACGACGCCACGCTGCGGGACGGCATGCAGGGCGAGGGGATGTCCCTCACCGCCGCCGAGAAGGTCCGCGTCGTCCACAAGCTCGACGAGCTCGGGATCGACCTCATCGAGGCCGGCTTCCCCGCCTCGAACCCCAAGGAGCTCGAGCTCTTCGCGCTGCTGGCCGAGGAGGAGCTGCAGCACGCGCAGATCGTCGCCTTCGGCATGACCCGCCGCCGCGGCGTGGCGGCCGCCGACGACCCGGCGCTGGAGACGCTGGCCGCGTGCTTCGCCCCGGTCTGCACGCTGGTCGGCAAGACCTGGCGCCTGCACCTCGAGAAGGTCGTGCGCGTCTCGCCCGAGGAGAACCTCGAGCTCATCGCCGACTCGGTCGCCTTCCTGGTCGCCGCCGGCAAGCGCGCCATCTACGACGCCGAGCACTTCTTCGACGCCTTCCGCGACGACCCCGAGTACAGCCTGGCGTGCCTGCGCGCCGCCGCCGGCGCGGGCGCCGAGCGCCTCGTGCTCTGCGACACCAACGGCTCGTCGCTGCCCCAGGACATCGCCGAGGCCGTGCGCGCCGTGACGGTCGCGCTCGACGGCGTCCCGCTGGGCATCCACTGCCACAACGACCTCGAGTGCGGCGTCGCGAACACGCTGGCCGCCGTCGCCGAGGGCGCCACGCAGGTGCAGGGCACGATGAACGGCATCGGCGAGCGGACCGGCAACGCCAACCTGGTGTCGGTCGTCGCCAACCTCGAGTTGCGCCTCGGCCATGACGTCCTGGGTCCCGAGCGGCTGGCCAAGCTGACCGAGACCTCGCACTTCCTCGACGAGCTGCTGAACCTCAACCCGGATCCGCGCCAGCCGTGGGTCGGGCGCAGCGCCTTCGCGCACAAGGGCGGCCTGCACGTCGCCGGCATCCGCGCAGACGCCTCGACGTTCGAGCACTCCGAGCCCGAGGTCGTCGGCAACACGCGCGAGCTGCTGGTCTCCGAGCTGGCCGGCAAGCAGACCGTGCTGGAGAAGGCCGAGGCCGCGGGCCTGGCGATGGACGACGCCGGCGCGGCGCGCGTCATCGAGCGCGTCAAGGCGCTGGAGCACCAGGGGTTCCAGTACGAGGCGGCCGACGGCTCCTTCGAGCTGCTGCTGCGTCAGGAGGCCGGCGAGTACGAGCCGCTGTTCCGCCTGGAGTCGTGGCGCGTGATCGTCGAGCAGCGTGCCGACGGCACGGTCGACACCGAGGCCGCCATCACGATCTACATCGACGGCGAGCGCTACCGCACCCACGCCGTCGGCAACGGCCCCGTCAACGCGCTGGACGGCGCGCTGCGCGCCGCGATCGTGCAGGTCCATCCGCACCTGGCCGACGTCGAGCTCGTGAACTTCAAGGTGCGCATCCTCGACGAGGCACACGGCACCGATGCGGTGACGCGCGTGTTCATCGACGCGTCCGACGGCACCGACGTGTGGGGTTCCACGGGCGTGCACGAGAACGTCATCGCGGCGTCATGGCAGGCGCTGGTCGACTCGCTGGAGTACGCCGAGCAGCGGCGCCCGACGGGGCAGCCGGCCGCGCCGCGGGTGCGCAGCCGGTGAGCGGCGCCGCCGACACCGAGGTGATCCCGCTCGCCCGGCCGGTCATCGGCGAGGCCGAGGAGCAGGCCGTCCTGGAGGTGTTGCGCTCCGGGCAACTGTCGCTCGGCCCGCGCGTGCCGGCCTTCGAGGCGGCGTTCGCGGCCGTCGTCGGGGCGCCGCTGGCCAGCGCGGTCTCGTCGGGCACCAGCGGCCTGCACCTCGCGCTGCGCGCGGTCGGCGTGGGGGAGGGCGACGAGGTCATCACGTCGCCGTTCTCGTTCGTCGCCAGCGCCAACGCGCCGGTCTACGAGCGCGCGCGGCCGGTGTTCGCCGACATCGATCCGGTGACGTTGAACCTCGATCCGGCGGCCGCCGCGGCGGCGGTCACCGACCGCACGGCGGCGCTGCTGCCGGTCCACATCTTCGGCTATCCGGCCGACCTGCCTGCCTTCGAGGCGATGGGCCTGCCGATCGTCGAGGACGCGTGCGAGGCGCTCGGCGCCCGCCATCACGACGGGCCCGCCGTCGGCGGTCGCGGCAACCTGTCGGTCTTCGGCTTCTACGCTAACAAGCAGCTGACGACCGGCGAGGGCGGGATGGTCACGATGGCCGACGCGGCCCACAAGGAGCGCATCGACTCCGAGCGCAACCAGGGCCGCGCTCCCGACATGGGGTGGTTGGACCACGATCGCCTGGGCTTCAACTACCGGCTCTCCGACATCGCGTGCGCGGTGGGCATCGCACAGCTCGGCCGGCTGGACGAGCTGCTCGCGGGCCGGGCCCGGGCGGCGGGCTGGTACCGCGAGGCGCTGGCCGGCCTCGCGCGCGAGCGTGGCCTGGGCCTGCCGTGCGAGGATGGCGCCCGCCGCCCCGGCGACGTGCGCGGCTGGTTCGTCTTCGTCGTCCAGGTCCCGGCGGACGGCCCGTCGCGCGACGACGTCATCGTCGGCCTGCGCGCCCACGGCGTCCAGAGCAAGCCCTACCTGCCGGCGATCCACCTGATGTCGTTCTACCGCGAGACCTTCGGGCACCGCGAGGGCGAGTTCCCCGTGTGCGAGGACGTCGCGGCGCGCTCGATCGCGCTGCCGTTCTTCCCAGAGATGAGCGAGGACCAGGTGGAGCGGGTCGCCGCCGCACTCACCGACGTCCTCGGCTGAGCGCGGGCTCCATAGACTCCGCGCGACATGTCGCGCTTCGCCGAGCCCCAGGATCCCGCCTTCCGGGAGATGAACACGTCGCTGGGCTTCGACCAGCGGCTGTGGCCCCACGACGTCGCGCAGTCGCGCGCGCACGCGCGCATGCTCGCGGCGCAGGGGATCATCGGCGACGACGACCGCGACGCGATCCTCGCGGGGCTCGACGCGGTCGAGGGCGAGCTGCGCGCCGGGACGTTCCCGTTCGAGCCCGACGACGAGGACATCCACATGGCCGTGGAGCGGCGGCTCACGGCGATCGCGGGGCGCCCCGGCGGCAAGCTCCACACGGCGCGCTCACGCAACGACCAGGTCGTCACCGACGTCGCGCTGTTCACGCGCGACGCCGCGCGCTCGGCCCAGGAGCAGCTCTCGGTCTACATGGAGACGCTGGTCGCGGCGGCCGAGCGCCACCTCGACTGGGCGCTGCCCGGCTACACGCACCTGCAGCGCGCCCAGCCCGTCTACCTGTCGCATCACCTGCTGGCCTGGTTCTGGATGGCGGCGCGCGACCGCGACCGCTTCGCCGCCGTCGAGGCGGCCTGCTCGGTCATGCCGCTCGGCGCGGGCGCCCTGGCGGGCGTCAACTTCGACACCGACCGCCGCATGGTGGCGCAGGAGCTCGGCTTTGCCAGCGTCTCGCCCAACTCGATCGACGCCGTCGCCAACCGCGACTTCATCCTGGACTACCTCTCGGCCGCGGCGACGTGTGCGACGCACCTCTCCCGGCTGGGCGCCGAGATCGTGCTCTGGTCGTCCTCGGAGTTCGGCTTCCTGGTGCTGCCCGACGCGTGGTCGTCGGGCTCGTCGATCATGCCCCAGAAGAAGAACCCCGACGCCGGCGAGCTGCTGCGCGGCAAGGCGCCGCGCATCGTCGGACACCTGCAGGCGTTGCACGGCGTGATGCACGCCCTGCCGCTGACCTACAACAAGGACCTGCAGGAGGACAAGGAGCATCTGTTCGACTCCGTCGACACGCTGCGCCTCTGCCTCGCCGCGGCGACCGGGATGATCGCCGGCGCGCGCTTCGACCGCGAGCGCATGCGCGCGGCCGCGTCCGACGAGCTCATCGCCGCGACCGACCTCGCCGACCTGCTCGTCAAGCAGGGGACGCCGTTTCGCGAGTCGCACGGCGTGATCGCCGGCCTCGTGCGCGAGTCGGTCGAGTCGGGCCGCTCGCTGGCCGACGTGGCGATCCCGGCGCTCGGCGAGCAGGCGCGCGCGGTGCTGGCGCAGTCGTCGTGGCTGGAGTCCAAGGCCTCGGAGGGCGGCACCGCGCTGGCCCGCGTCCGCGAGCAGCTCGAGCAGGCCCGCGCGCTGCTGTGAGCACGGAAGACCTCGCCCAGAGGCTCGGCTTCCGTTGACCTTGCCGGCGAGCTTCTACGACCGCCCCGTCCTCGAGGTCGCCCAGGATCTCGTCGGCTGCGTGGTCGAGCACGACGGCGCCGCGGGCGTCATCGTCGAGACCGAGGCCTACCATCACAGCGAGCCGGCGGCTCACTCCTACGTCGGGCTGACGGCGCGCAGCTCGGTCCTGTTCCGGGAGGCGGGAACGGCCTACGTCTACCGCTCCTACGGCATCCACGCGCTGCTGAACGCCGTGTGCGAGGGGCTCGAGGTGGGCGCCGCGGTGCTGCTGCGCGCGCTGGAGCCGATCGAGGGCGTCGCGCTGATGCGCGAGCGCCGGGGCGTGGCGCGCGACGTCGACCTGGCCAACGGTCCCGGCAAGCTGACCCAGGCGCTGGGCGTCGACCTCGAGCTCAACGCCACCAGCCTGGTCGAGGGCCCGATCCTGATCCATCCGCGCGAGGCCGGCTGGACCGCGCCGACCCTGATCGCCGGTCCACGTGTCGGGATCACCAAGGCCGTCGAACTGCCGTGGCGCTTCAGCGCGGCGGGGAGCCCGTATGTGTCGCGGCCCTGGCCACCCGGGCTGCGCGAGACGATCGCCCGGGTCCCGCGGGTGCCGCGGGTGCCGCGCTAGCCGGCGCCCGCGCCGCCCGTGCCGGCGGTCCCGCCCGTGCCGCCGGCGCCCGCGGGCGGCGTCGGGGTCGGCGTGGGCGTCGGGGTGGGGGCGGGCGTGGGAGTCGGCGTGGGGGTGGGAGTCGGCGTGGGGCTCGGTGCCGGCGTCGGGGCGGGGGTGGTCTTGGGGCTCGGCGTGGGCGTCGGCGCCGGCGGCGTTGCCGGGACCTGCGTCCCGCCCGTCGAGGCGCCGGTGGTGCCCTGGCCCGCGGGCGCGGCGCCCTCGCGCGGCGCCGGCGCGGCGCCCGACGGGGCCGCCGACGTGCCCGACGGCGTCGCCGACGTCGGACTGAGCGGCGGCAGGCCCTTGCGCGCGCGCTCCTTGTTGTTGCGGTCGTCGATGATCTGGTTGGCGGCCACCACGAAGTCGTGCCAGATCATCGCCGGAAAGGTGCCGCCGGTGACCGGAGTGCCGAGGAACTCGGTAGTCATGGGCTTCAGGGTCGTCGGGTAGCCGACCCAGACGGCGATCGTCCAGCGGTCGGTGAAGCCGACGAACCAGGCGTCGCCCGAGTTCTCGGTCGTGCCCGTCTTGCCCGCCGCGAAGCCGCCGTACTGGGCGCGCGTGCCGGTGCCGAACTTCACCGGGCCGGTCAGGAGCTGGGTCTCGATGTCGGCCAGCTTGGTCGACAGCACGCGCTTGGTGACGAGCTTGTTCTTCTTGTAGGGCTTGGGCTTGCCGTCGCTGCCGGTGACGCGCTTGATCTCGTGGATGCCCACCGGCCCGTCGTCGGCGGTGCCCAGCGTGCCGCTGACGCGGCGGCCGTGGGCGGCGAACGTCTCATAGGCGTGAGCCATGTCCAGCGGCGTGACGCCCTCGCGCAGGCCGCCCAGCGTCATGGCCAGGTTGGACGAGACCGGCGTGCGGATGCCCATGCGCTCGGCCAGCCGCGCGACCTTCTTGGTCCCGACCTTGATCCCCAGCGCCGCGAAGACCGAGTTGTCGGAGAACGTCAGCGCGTTGGCGACCGTCGACTGGCCGGCGTACTCGTCCTGGAAGTTGTTGACGACGAACTGCTCGGTGCTGCCCTTGATCTTGAAGAAGCGCTTGCGCGACGGGAACACGGCGCCCGGGCCGATGCCCTGCTTGAGCGCCTCGGCCAGGATGAAGGGCTTGATCGACGAACCGGGCTGCCGCTGCCCCTGGGTTGCCAGGTTGAACGGCGACTTGGCGTAGTCGCGGCCGCCGATCATGGCCCGCACCTCGCCGCTCTGGTTGTCGATGGCCACGACCGAGGCGGTGGGTCCGCCCGGCCACGACAGGTGGTTGTTGACCGCCTGCTGGGCCGCTTGCTGGAGCTGGACGTCCAGGGTCGTCTTGACGCGGAGGTTGCCCTCGAACGCGCGCTGCGGCCCGACCTGGTCGACCAGGCTCTGGCGCACCCACGACACGAAGTACTCCGAACCCTTGCGGGTGTCGACGTGCGGCGGCGAGATCTTGGAGTACAGCCGCTCGGTCAGCGCGTCGCGGTACTGCTCGGGCGTCAGGCGCCGCTGGGCGAGCATGTTCTTGAGCACGAGGTTGCGCCGCTGCCGCGCCGCCTCGGGATGCGCGACGGGGTCATAGCCGCTGGGCGAGGCGATGATCGCCGCCAGCAGCGCCGCCTCGGCGGGCGTGAGCTGCTCGGCGCACATCGGATGCCCGCTGGTGCCGCAGAGCGCGTGGTTGGGATCGGCGCTGAAGTACGTGCGCGCGGCGGCCTCGATGCCGTAGGCGCCGTTGCCGAAGTACACCGTGTTGAGGTACTCGGTGAGGATCCGCTCCTTGGACCACTTGCGCGTCAGGTGGTAGGCCATGGCGGCCTCGCGGAGCTTCTCGAAGACCGTGCGCTTGGACTGCGCCTGCAGCGCGTTCTTGACGAACTGCTGGGCGATGGTCGAGCCGCCCTGCGCCTGCCGGCCCTGGACGAGGTCCTGGAAGAACGCGCGCCCGATGCCGCGCAGGTCGACGCCCGAGTTCTCGTAGAACCGGCGGTCCTCGATCGCGATCACCGCGTACTTGGCGTAGGCGCCGATCTGGTTGCTGGTGACGATGATCCGGCCCTGGTTGGAGGTCAGGGTCGTCAGGTGGCGGCCGTTGATGTCGGTCAAGACCGAGTTCTTGCGCTTGGCCACCTGCGGCAGCTGCTCGAGCGCCGGCAGATCGGAGGCGACGGCCATCATCATCCCGAAGACCGTCGAGACGCCGGCGAGCAGGAACAGCGGCAGCAGGATCGCCAGCAGGCGCAGCTTCTTGACCTTCGGCTTCACGCTCGCCGTGGGAGCGGCCTGGTCGGGCACGGGTGCGAGATGCGGTCCGGTCGGGTCGCTCATACGGCGGGATGCCCGGGCGGTCGGCCTCGGGGCGAAGGGTCGCGGGGCGGTGGCGTGTGCCCCCGCTGACGGGCTTGGACTCTACCATTCGCCCCTCATGGCTCCTGCCTCAGAGACCGCCGCGGCGCTGCTGCGCAACGCCCATCAGTCGCTCCCCGACGGCGGCCTGGCCGCCAAGCTGGAGCTGGGCGAGCGCGAAGGCCGGCCGTTGCGCGTCAAGCTCGGGCTGGACCCCACGGCGCCCGACATCCACCTCGGGCACACCGTCGTGTTGCAGAAGCTGCGCGAGTTCCAGGACCTCGGCCACCGCGTCGTGCTGATCGTCGGCGACTACACCGCGCGCGTAGGGGACCCCAGCGGCCGGTCCACCACGCGGCCGGTGCTGAGCGGCGAGGAGATCGACGCCAACGCCGAGTCCTACCGCCAACAGGCGTTCACCGTGCTGCGCGACGACCCCGATCTGCTGGAGGTACGGCGCAACGGCGAATGGCTCGACATGCGCGCCGAGGACCTGTTCCGGCTCGCGCGCGTCGCGACGGTCGCCCAGATCCTCGAGCGCGACGACTTCGCCAAGCGCTTCGCGGCCCGGCAGCCGATCTCGGTGCTCGAGACGCTCTATCCGCTGCTGCAGGGCTATGACTCGGTGGCGATCGAGTCCGACGTCGAGCTCGGCGGCACCGACCAGACGTTCAACCTGCTGCTGGGCCGCGACGTCCAGCGCGCCTACGGGCAGCCGGAGCAGGTGATCCTCACGATGCCGATCCTGCCGGGCGTCGACGGCACCGAGAAGATGTCGAAGTCGCTGGGCAACCACGTGGGGGTCGCCGAGGATCCCGACGAGCAGTTCGGCAAGACGATGCGGCTCCCTGACGAGGCGATGGAGTCGTGGTTCTCGCTGCTGGCCGTGCCGCGCCCGCCGGAGGGGTCGGGCCCGCGCGACGCCAAGCGCGCGCTCGCGCGAGGGATCGTGGCGCGCTTCCATGGCGACGAGGCCGCGGCGGCGGCCGAGCAGCGCTTCGACCGGCTGTTCGTCACGCACGAGGCGCCGGAGGAGGTCGACGAGCACGTCTTCGTCGCCCGTGACGGCGTCGTGCACCTGCCGGCGCTGCTCGCCGACGCGTTCGGCCGCTCGCGCTCGGAGGCGCGCCGGCTGCTGACCCAGGGCGGGGTCAAGCTCGACGGCGCGGCGCTCGGCGAAGGCGACCTCGACGTCGCGCCCGAGCGGCTCGACGGTCACGTCGTGCAGCTGGGCAAGCGGCACTTCCGCAGGCTGCGCCTGGGGACCTGAGGCGCCTCGGGTTCGAACCAGGCTTCTTGACCGTCCGGTCACCTTCTCGGCGGCCTCCGGAGGGACACTGGAGCGCCTCGATCTGGACCAGTTGGCGGTTGCATTCGGCTCTGGAGGCCGGATACCCTTGATTCACAAGGGATCTACCCCAGTCGGAGGCCCATGCCGGGCTCCGGATGTCCGACCGCGCGACGCGCGGCTCCAGACTGTGCGTATACTTCCCCTCAGCGGGGCAGGGGCATCGGGTCTGACCCGGAGCCCACACCCCGCGCCGAGTGGTGCTAAACTGCTCGGCCCCGCTCCTAAGAACTTCGGTTCGAGGACTTCGGTCCTCAGGGGAGCGTCCTTTCGAAGGTATCCCCTTCCCGACAGGGCGCGACGGTCTTTGAAAACTCAACAGCATGCGCACCTTTCGACTCAGTCGGGTCGGAGGTGTGCGTCCAGGTTCGACCCCTCGGGTTCCATTAGGGACCGCGAGGGTCTGAGAAAGAACATTCCGTCATTTCTCGGGGCACTCCGTGTATTGGGTGCTCCACATGAGATCTGACAGCTCTTCGTATCTGGCGCGCCTTCGGGTGTGTCAGTACTAACTTCACGGAGAGTTTGATCCTGGCTCAGGACGAACGCTGGCGGCGTGCTTAACACATGCAAGTGGAGCGACGAACCCGAGCTTGCTCGGGGGCAAAGCCGCGAACGGGTGAGTAACACGTGGGTAACCTGCCCTGTT
>DASYLT010000198.1:0-10919 GCA_036009425.1 Baekduia sp.
CGCGTGGTCCGCGACGCCGCAGGCCACGTCGAGCGCGTGGTCGAGACCAAGGCCGACGGCGACGCCACGCCCGAGCAGCTCCAGATCCGCGAGGTCAACACCGGCATCTTCTGCTTCGACCACGCCGCGCTCGCCGACGCCCTGCCGCGCGTCGGCACCGACAACGCGCAGGGTGAGAAGTACCTCCCCGAGGTGCTCACGGTGCTCCGCGACCAGGGCGCGGTCGTCGCCGCCCACGTCGTCGACGACCCGGCCCTCGTGCTCGGCGTCAACGACCGCGTCGCCCTGGCCGGGGTCCGGGCCATCGCCCAGCGCCGGATCCTCGAGGACCACATGCGCGCCGGCGTGACGATCGTCGACCCGGGCTCCACGCTCATCGACGCCGGCATCACGATCGGCCAGGACACCGTCATCGAGCCGTCGACCTACCTGCGCGGAGCGACGACCGTCGGTGCCAACGCGCACCTCGGCCCCGACACCACGATCATCGACGCCACGCTGGGCGACGCCACGACCGTGCGCCACTCCTACGTCCAGGAGTCCGAGCTGCGCGCCGGCGTCACGGTCGGGCCGTTCGCCTACCTGCGCCCGGGCACCCTGCTGCGCGAGGGATCCAAGGCCGGCACGTTCGTCGAGATCAAGAACTCCGACGTCGGGCAGGGCACCAAGGTGCCGCACCTCTCCTACCTGGGCGACGCCGACGTCGGCCCCAACACGAACCTCGGCGCGTCGACGATCACGGCCAACTACAACGGCAAGACGAAGACCAAGTCGCGGACGACGATCGGGGCCGACGTGCGCACGAGCGTCGACACCACGCTGGTCGCGCCGGTGTCGCTCGGCGACGGTGCCTACACTGCCGCTGGCTCGGTCGTCGTGTCCGACGTGCCGGATCGCGCGCTCGCCGTCGCGCGGGCGCGTCAGCACAACATCGAGGGCTACGCGGACCGCGACTGATGGAAGGACCGTCCAGGTGATCACCCAGCTGCCGCTCGAGGCGTCGGCCAAGACCATTACGATGGATGGCGACGTGAGCACCACGAGGACGATGCCGGTGGCCACGAGCCTCCCGATCGACTACGACAAGCGGCTGATGCTGTTCTCGGGGCGGGCGAATCCGGAGCTCGCGGCCAAGATCGGCTCCAAGCTCGGGGTCGACCTCGGGCCGATCACCCTCAAGACGTTCAAGAGCGGCGAGGTCTACTGCCGCTACGAGGAGTCGATCCGCGGCGCCGACGTCTTCCTCATCCAGCCGATGTGCGGCAACCCGGAGACCGGCATCAGCACCAACGACGCGCTGATGGAGCTCCTGGTGATGATCGACGCCGCGATCGGCGCGTCGGCCCACCGCGTGATCGCCGTGACGCCGTGGTACGGCTACAGCCGCCAGGACAAGAAGTCGGCGCCGCGCGAGCCGATCAGCGCGCGCCTGGTCGCCCGCATGATCGAGGCCGCCGGCGCCGATCGCGTCCTGACGATGGACCTCCACGCAGGCCAGGTCCAGGGCTTCTTCAACATCCCGGTCGACCACATGACCGCGCTGATGATGCTCACCCAGCACTTCGACGACATGCAGCTCAACGACCTCGTCGTCGTCGCGCCGGACGCCGGGCGCGTCAAGCTCAACAAGAAGTTCGCGAGCAAGATCGGCGCCGAGCTGGCGATCCTCGACAAGGAGCGCCCGGCCCAGCAGGTCGCCGAGATCGGCTACGTGATCGGCGACGTCAAGGACAAGACCGCGATCATCGTCGACGACATGATCGACACGGCGGGCACGCTGAAGGCCGCGGCTCACACCGTGCGCGACGAGGGCGCCAAGCGTGTCTTCGCGGCGGCGACGCACCCGGTCTTCTCGGGCGACGCCTACGAGAACCTCGAGGCGGCGGGCTTCGAGAAGATCGTCGTCACCGACACGATCCCGCTGCGACCCGGCGCGCCGGACAACATCCAGGTCCTCTCCTGCGCCGACCTGCTCACCGACTCGATCCGCCGCATCTTCACCGACGACTCGGTGTCTGAGGTCTTCGGCGGAGAGAACCAGCTGTTCTGATGCTTCGCGACCGCTCCGGCATCTCCGCTGCGGGCGGAGAGAACCAGCTGTTCTGATGCTTCGCGGCCCGCGGCGCGCGTGACCTCCACCGCCGCCGCCCTGCTCCAGGATCGCCTCGGCCTGACCGACGACGAGCTGCTGACTGCGCTCGACGCCGACCCGCTGGCGATCCTCGGCGGCGACCTGGACCACAAGCCGCAGCTGCCGATCCTCCTCACGCTCACCGAGGAGGCCGCGGAGCGCGCCGGCGACGGCATGCTGCGCCGCTGGATCCGCTCGACCGGGCGCCACGGGCGTCCGATCGACCTGTTGCTCGCCCGCGACTTCGGCGCGTTCGAGGATGCCCTCGACGACCTCCGCGAGCGCGGCTTCGTCGTGCGCGCGGCGCGCTGACCGGCGTCACCTTCGGGCCGGCGCCCTCGTTGCACGGGGATGAACGCCCGCCGCCCCGCCCTGGTCCTCACCCTCGCCGCCGCCGTCCTCGGCGCGACGACCGCCGCCTCGGCCGCCCCGGCCCCGCCCGTCCGGCCGCCCGACCAGCGGCCCCACACCATCGCGGCGACCTATGATCGCGACGGCGTCGTCGTCCGCCGGTTCGACTTGCGCATCACCCGCCGCACCGGCGTGCTCCACGCGACGGTGACCGCCACGGCGCAGGCCAGCGGCGCCACGCGCCGCGTCGCGCTCGTCGTCGGGCGCTGCGCCGGCGGCTCGCTGGGCTTCCCGACCTGCCCGCCGTCGCTGAGCGTGCCGGTCACGCTGCGGGCCGGAGCCGGCCCGATCGCCGTCAGCCGCTCCGTCACGCTGCGCCAGCCGCCGCCCGGGTCCGACTACATCCAGGCCGCGCTCGTCACGCCCGGCAGCGCGCACGACGCACGGTTCGCCGCCAAGCAGGCGTTCGCGCGGGTGCTCCTGCGCGGCACGGCCTGGCGCGGACCGCTGGCGGGCCAGGCCTTCGGCGTCCGCACACGGGCCACGGCCGCGCTCGACGTCCGCCACGTCACGCTGAACCTGTCGGCGGTCTCGCCGGCGGCCGCGCGTCCGGTGTGGACGTGGACCGGCACCGCGCCGGCGCCGTTCAGCGCCGCGACGACGCTCTCGCCGTGCGGCAGCGACAGCGGCTGCACCAACCACGTCTACGCTGACACGTTCGGCGCGGGCAGCGTCACGGCGTTCGCCCGCCCGGGCGCCCAACGCCCGGCCGGCGCGACCGCGTTCTCGCTCACCGTCGCGACCGGTCCGCAGGATCAGGCCGCCACGGTCAGGCTGCCATGGCCCGACCCAGCGCCCGCGTCAGCGCAGGGCCTGCGCGGCCTGTGACTTCTCCTGCTTCTTGTCGCCCGGCCAGACGCCGAAGAGGTGATCCCAGCCCTTGGCGCCGGCACGATCGACGGCTGCGCGGGTCACCTTGAACGTCACGCCCTGCACCGCCGCCGCGGCCAGGACCTTGGGCCAGTCGGCGTCGCGCGTGGTGGGCTTGGGCGGCTCGTCGTCGTCGAACACGCCCCAGATCACGTCGAAGAGCTTCTTGGAGGCGAACCCGGCCAGCAGGCCCAGGACGATGCCGATCGGCTTGTACGCGAGCTTCATGGTGCGACGGTACCCGAAGGTCGAACACCGGACGCGCTGCCAGAACTGCCCGAATGGCATGCAGGACCGGCCCACTTGTCCGATGAAATGGGGTACACCTCGCGTCACCATCGACGAGCACCGTCGGAAGGGAGCACGATGGACGAGCAGCACCACGACCGGCAGGACGAGCGGCCCGGCGAGGGTCTCGCCGACGAGTTGCTGCGCAGCGCGCTCCTGGACCCCGACGCGGCCGCCGCGGTGGCGCTGAAGGTCCACGGCCTCGCGGTCGCCGAGCAGCTCACCGTCGTCTTCCACGGCCGCCGCGACCTCGGCACGATCCAGACCTACGTCGCCAACGGCGGCCACGGGTCGGGCGAGCGCCTCGGCGTGCGCGACCTGCTGCGCGTCCCGTGCGATCTCGACCTCGGGGAGAGCCACACCCGCGCCGAGGCCGAGGAGGCCTACGCGGCCCAGGCGCGCACGCTGCGCGACGCGCTGCAGATGGCCGACACGGTCCTCGCGATCTGGGAGGGCCCGCTGCGCGACGTCGCCGATTCCGCCGTCGGCGTCGTCCGCTCCGTCGACCTGGACGTGCCGATCCCGGCGCACCGCCTGATGCCGATCGCGCTGGTCGCGCCCGAGCGCCACCTGGTCGTCGTGCCGGTCTGCGGCGCGCGCACGCTGGCCGAGGGCCGCCCGCCGATGGGGATCGCCTGCGCCCAGCAGGACGTCGCGCACGTCTACCCGCTGCCCGACGACCCCGAGGCCTGCCTGCAGGACTTCCTCGTCCGCGCCGCCGAGCACGCCCGCTCGATGGCCGAGCGCCTCGAGGCCCAGGAGCGCTCGGTCCGGCGCTTCCTCGAGCTCAACGGCCCCGACGACTTCCACCAGACCGGCTGAGCGCCTGAGCCTCGCCCAGAGGGCTCGTCCAGGGGCGGCAGCTCGCGCAGGCGCTCGCTCCCGCGGCCATCGCACCTCTAGGCTCTCGTGCGAGTGCTCGCCCGCCGTCGCCGTCTGCTGACCATCGCCGTCCCGCTGGTCGTCGTGTTCCTGGCGATCTCGTTCTTCGCCGCGCGCTTCCTGACGACCGAGAACCGCGAGCGCGACGAGCTCTTCGGGCTGGTCCAGCGCGAGGCCGCGGGCGACGCCCCGGGCGTCCTCGCGCGCCTGCACGCCTGCGACGCCGCCTGCGCCGCCAAGGTCCGCGCCTTCCTGCCGCGTGTGACCGGCCCGGGCAAGGTCAAGATCGCCCGGCTGGACTCCGGGACGTCCTACTCGCTGGGCACGAGCGAGGGCTGGAGCCGGGTCGTCTGGGTGCGCGGCGTCGACGGCATCCCGGTCGTCCAGTGCGTGCGCGTCCGGCGCCAGGGAAGTCCGCTGACCGGACGCTCCGTTAGCCTCCTGCGCCTCACCGCGCCGCTGGCCGACAACGAGGACTCCTGCTGAGCAGACCGTTCGCCTCGTCGGACCGCATCGCGATCCAGCCCCTGGTGTTCCCCCTCCCCGAGATGCTCCGACGCTGCCTTCTGCTGTCCCTCCTCGCGGCCCTCGCGCTGCCCGCCGTCGCCGCCGCCCAGAGCGACGGCCTCGCCCAGAAGACCCTGTACAAGGCCGGCCCCTCCGGGCGCTACCTGATGGGCGGCCAGTGGTGGTACCACGCCGACCCGTCCGGCAACGGCGCCTCCCAGGGCTTCACGTCGAACCCCTCGACGCTGGGCTGGACGGCGGTCACCGTCCCCAACGCCTGGAACGCCAAGGACTACAGCGACGCCTCGTTCGCCGGCGGCGTCGGCTGGTACCGCAAGAGCTTCCACCTGCCCTCGAGCGCCAAGCGGCTGTCGTGGGTCGTGCGGTTCGAGTCGGTCAACTACCGCGCCAAGGTCTACCTCAACGGCCGGCTCGTCGGCAAGAACACCGGCGCGTACCTGCCGTTCGAGATCCGCCTGCCGGCGAGCGTCCTGAAGCGTGGCGGCACCAACCTGCTCGCGGTGCGCGTCGACGACCGGCGCTTCCCGACCGACTTCCCGCCCTCGGGGCTGTCGACGACCGGGGTGCCGACCGGCGGCTGGTGGAACTACGGCGGCCTGCTGCGCGAGGTCTACCTGCGCAAGGTCGACCGCATCGACTTCAACACCGTCGCGGTGCTCCCGGACCTGCCGTGCGCCACCTGCGACGCGCACGTCACCTACAAGGCGACGATCCGCAACTACGGCGACTCGGCGCAGAAGGTGCGGGTCACCGCACGCCTGGGTGCGCGCAGCGTCGCGCTCGGCACGGCCTCGGTGGGGGCCAAGCGGTTCGCGACGTTCACCAAGCGCGTCGCCGTCAAGAACCCCAAGACGTGGTCGCCGGCGCACCCGTACCTGTACACCACGTCGCTGACCGCCAGCGACGGCCAGGGCAAGACCCTGCAGAGCTACTACGAGCGGACGGGCATCCGCTCGATCAAGGTGGTCGACGGGCACCTCATGCTCAACGGCAAGCCCTTGAACTTCCGCGGGTTCGGCACGCACGAGGACTCGCTGGACAAGGGCTTCGCGATCGACGACGCCCAGCGCGAGCAGCAGATCCAGTGGGCCCGCGAGGCCGGCGCGACGCTGTTCCGCAGCCACTACCCGCTGCACCCGTACTACTACGAGCGCCTGGACGAGCTCGGGATGCTGGCGTGGACCGAGGTCCCCGTCTACTCGGTCAAGACCAAGTACCTCAAGCAGCGCCTCGTGCGCGAGCTGGCGGCCAAGGAGCTGGCCAGCGCGGTGCAGACCAACATCAACCACCCGTCGATCATCGTGTGGTCGGCGGGCAACGAGCTGAGCGCCCGCCCGGGCCCGGTGCAGGGCTACTACATCCAGCGTGCGGTCAAGCTCGCCAAGTCGCTGGATCCGACCCGCCCGGTCGGCCTCGCCGTGGCCGGCTACCCGTCGGCGGGCTGCCAGCCCGAGTACGGGCCGCTGGACGTGATCGGGATCAACGAGTACTTCGGCTGGTACTCGGGGCCCAACGGTCAGATCGCCGACCGCTCGCTGCTCAGCGACTACCTCGACAGCGTGCGCCAGTGCTATCCGCAGAAGGCGATCGTCGTCACCGAGACCGGGGCGGAGGCCAACCGCGACGGCCCGGTCGAAGAGCGCGGGACCTACCAGTTCCAGCAGGACTTCGCGAACTTCCACTACGGCATCTACGCGTCCAAGCCGTGGCTGTCGGGCGCGATCTGGTGGACGCTCGAGGAGTTCGCGGTGCGCCCGAACTGGGAGGGCGGCAACCCCTGGCCGTTCTCGCCGATCCACCAGAAGGGCCTGATCACGATGGCCGGGATCAAGAAGCCCGCCTTCACCGACATCCAGCGGATCTACAAGGGCACCCAGCAGTGGGGCGGCGCACCGGCCGCCGCTCCGGCGCGCCGGTAGCGGCCCGCGACGCCGGCCTCCCTGGGCGCGCGCTCGCCCAGGGAGCCGCGGTCTCCGGCGTCGCTCCGCTACCATCGGCCGCCGCTCATGGCCGACCAGACCACCACTCTTGACGTTCACGCCCGCGAGGCTGCCCACTCCCGCGAGACGCGCCGACTGCGCCGCGCCGGGCAGGTCCCCGGCGTCCTCTACGGCGGCGCCGGCGAGCCCCTCGCCTTCGCTGTCGCAGCCCGCACGCTGCGCCATGCCCTCGCCGCCAAGGGCGCGGTGCTGGAGCTCAGCATCGACGGGGGCCCCGGCACGCCGGCCGTCCTCAAGGACTCCCAGCGCCACCCGGTCCGCGGCGAGATCATGCACGTCGATCTCCTGCGCGTCGACCTCACCGTCGCGATCCAGACGACCGTCCCGGTCGTGCTGATCAACGACCAGGGGGCCCCCGGCATCATCGAGGGCGGCATCCTCGAGCACGTCACGCGCGAGTTGACGATCGAGGCGCTCCCCAACGACATCCCCGAGTCGATCGAGGTCGACGTCTCCAAGATGGAGATGAACGCCACGATCCAGCTGTCGGAGATCGTCGCGCCGTCCGGCATCACGCTCCTCGACGACCCGGACGCCACCGTCCTCGCCTCGATCACGCCCCCGAGCGTCTCGACCGAGAGCGACGACGAGGTCGAGACCGAGACCGAGCGCGTCGGCGAGAAGCCGCAGGCCGCGGCCGAGGCCGAAGCCGCCGGCGAGGGCCCCGGCGGCGACGACAGCGCCGAGTAGTCCTCGGCGCTCGCTGAGCCGATGCGGCTTCCGGGCCGCGCCGCGCCCGTCGACTGGCTGGTCGTCGGGCTCGGCAACCCGGGCGCGCAGTACGCGCGCACGCCACACAACGTCGGCTTCCAGGTCGCCGAGGCGCTCATCGAGCGCTGGGACCTGGGCAAGCCGAAGAAGACCTTTGCCGGCCTCTACGCCGACGGGCGCACGATGCCCGGCGGTCCCAGGGTCGGCGTGCTGCTCCCGCAGACCTTCATGAACGACTCGGGGCGCTCGGCCGGGCCGGCGCGCGGGGCGCTCAAGGTGGACCTCGACCACGTGATCGCCGTGCACGACGAGATCGACCTGAAGTTCGGCGACGTCCGCACCCGGCTCGGCGGCGGGCTGGCCGGCCACAACGGCCTGAAGTCGCTGAAGAAGGGCTTCGGCTCACCGGACTTCGCCCGCGTGCGCATCGGCGTCAGCCGCCCCGACTCGACCGACCCCGACATCGTCGCCGCCTACGTCCTGGGCAAGTGGCGCCAGCCGGCGGCCGACGTCGCCGACCTCGTGGACCGCGCCGCCGACGCCGTGGAGCGCATCGTCGACGGGCGCGATGCGCTGGCCTGAGCCGCGCCGCGGTACGCCGGGCGTCCCCGCCCGGCCCGTCCTCGTCGGCGTCCTGGGGTCGCTCAGCGCGTTCGGCCCGCTGTCGATCGACATGTACCTCCCGGCGCTGCCGGCGATGGCCGACGACCTGCACGCGGCGCCGTCGCTGGTGCAGCTCACGCTCACGGCGTGCCTGCTCGGCCTGGCCGCCGGCCAGCTGATCGGCGGCCCGATCAGCGACGCCCGCGGCCGGCGCGGCCCGCTGCTGGCCGGCCTGGCGGTGTACGTCGCCGCCTCGGCGCTCTGCGCGCTCGCGCCGTCGGTCGGGGTGTTGATCGCCATGCGCTTCGTCCAGGGCGCGGCGGGCGCGTTCGGCATCGTCATCGGCCGCGCGGTCGTCCGCGATCTGCACGAGGGGCGCGAGGCCGCCCGGCTGTTCGCCGCGTTGATCCTCGTCAACGGCGTGGCGCCGATCCTCGCGCCGGTCATCGGCGCCGGGATCCTGCACGTGACGAGCTGGCGCGGCGTCTTCGCGGTGCTGGCGCTGATCGGCGCGGTGCTGCTCGTCGTGGTGGCGGCGGTGCTGGGGGAGACGCTGCCGGCCGCCGACCGCCATCCCGGCGGCCTGCGGGAGACGCTGCGCACCTTCCGCGAGCTGCTCGGCGACCGGGGGTTCGTGGGCTGCGTGCTCTCCGCCGGCCTGGCCTTCGCCGCGATGTTCGCCTACATCTCGGGCTCGCCGTTCGTCCTGCAGGACATCTACGGCGCGTCGCCGGCGGTCTTCGCCGTGCTCTTCGGGATCAACGGGCTGGGCATCGTCCTGGCCGGGCGGCTGAGCAGCCGCCTCTCCGAGCGCCACGATCCGGCGGTGCTGCTGCGCGCCGGGCTGACGGCGACCGCGGCCGGCGGCGTCGGCCTCCTGCTGGCGATCCTCACCGGTGCCGGGCTGGCGGGCGTGCTGCCGGCGCTCTTCGTCACGGTCGCCAGCATCGGCATCATCGTGCCGAACGCCGCGGCTCTGGCGCTGAGCGGTCACCGCAGCCGGGCGGGCAGCGCCTCGGGCCTGCTCGGCCTGGCCCAGTTCGCGCTCGGCGCGCTGGCCGCGCCGCTGGTCGGCCTGGCCGGGGAGGGCACCGCGGTGCCGATGGGCATCGTGATCGCGGTCCTGGGCGTCTCGGCGCTGGGGACGTTCGTCCTCTTCGTGGCCAGAGGTACGGCTGGCCGCACCACGGACGCCCGCGCCGCCCCATAGGCTGGCGCCGCTTCGCCACGGTCCAGCACGCGGCAGGGAAGGTCTTTCGATGGCACGGTTCCGAGCGCTCCTCGCGCTCTCGCTCACGACGGTCGCGGCTACGCTCGCGGCCGCGCCCGCTCACGCCGCCTCGGTGGTCACGCAGTTCAGCACGCCGGGCGCCGACCTCATCGCGCATCGCTACGACGCGACCGCCACCGGCGTGCAGAAGCTGACGGTCGTCGCGCAGCCCCCGCACGCCCAGCCGGGCGACGACAACGACTGGTCGTCGCTCACCGTTCTGGATCTCGACCGCGACGGCCGGGCCGACATGCTGGTCAGCCTCGTCCATGCGCAGTTCCAAGGAGCCAACGCCGACTTCAAGGTCTTCCCCGTGCGCGCCTCGGCGACCGTGCCCGCCGCCGGGCTGCCGGGCCGCAGCTGCCTGGTGCTCGTTCCGGGGACGACGATCGGGCCCGCGGCCGTGGCCGGCAGCGGCACCGTCCCGTTGCAGACGCGCAGCGGCTCCCGCGCGATCGCCCTCCCCCTCGACTTCGCCGCCCTGCCGGAGATCGGTGGCCGAGCGCGCTACAGCCCGAAGATGGCGACCGTCTGGACGCCGGCAGCCGGCGCGCTGAACAGCGGCGGCCCGCTCGGCCCGGACCTGTCGGTGAGCAGCTACCTTCCCGCGGCGGCCAACGGCGGCTTGGCGAACGAGGGCGCGTGCCACGGCAGCGTCGGCGGTCAGCCGGCGCCCGGCTTCCTGCTGGACCTGAACAAGGGCACCGACCGCGACCTGCCCACCGACCCCACCAAGCACGTGCGTCAGGTGATGCCCGACCGCGAGGACGCATCGAGCGGCGACCCGGATGTGCTGGAGGCCGCCATCGACCAGTGGACCACGTCGCGCCCGGCCTACGACGTGACGGCCGACGCGGCGTCGGGTCCCTACGCGGCGTCCCATCCCGCCGACCTGGTCCTGACCCTCCGCGCCGGCGGCGGACTCTCGACGGTCACCTACCTGGCGAGCGGGCCGGGCGGGAACCTCGACGGCCTCGTCACCACCGCGGGGACCGCCGGCGCCTCCACCGTCGACGTGCAGATCGCGACCGGCCTGACCGGGGTCACGGGGAGCAACGTCTGCTATCCGCGCGACGGCGGCACTCGGCTGCCCAACAACAGCCTCTGGAGCCAGGGCGACACGATCTCGGCCAAGCTCCCGGTCGCCTACGACGCTCAGGGCAACGCGACCGTCCGCGTCGCGCTGGACCGCGTGCTCGGCATCTACCGCAACGCGGGTGCCACC
>DASYLT010000199.1:0-15104 GCA_036009425.1 Baekduia sp.
GGCCGCTTCGACCGCCAGATCGTCGTGGACCGCCCGGACCGCAAGGGCCGCGCGAAGATCCTCGAGGTCCACACGCGCGGCAAGCCGCTGGCCAAGGAGATCCACATCGACGATCTCGCCGGCCAGACCCCGGGCTTCACCGGCGCCGACCTGAGCAACCTCGTCAACGAGGCGGCGCTGCTGGCCGCCCGCCACGGCAAGCGCGAGATCACGCAGACCGAGCTCGAGGAAGGGATCATGCGCGTGATCGCCGGTCCCGAGAAGAAGACCCGCGTGATGGGCGACAAGGAACGCCTGATCACCGCGTACCACGAGATGGGCCACGCGATCGTCGGGCACTACCTCGAGCACTCGGACCCCGTCCACAAGATCTCGATCATCAGCCGCGGCCAGGCGCTCGGCTACACGATCTCGATGCCGCAGGAGGACAAGTTCCTCACGACGCGCGCCGAGCTGCAGGACACGATGGCGATGACCCTCGGCGGTCGCGCTGCGGAGGAGGTCGTCTTCCAGGAGATCACGACCGGCGCGTCCAACGACCTCGAGAAGGTCACCGCGACGGCCAAGCAGATGGTCATGCGCTTCGGCATGTCCGAGCGTCTCGGCCCCCGCGTCTTCGGCCACGACCACGGTCAGCCGTTCCTCGGCCGCGAGTTCTCCTCGGAGCCCGACTACTCCGACGAGATCGCCCGCGAGATCGATGACGAGATCCGCCGGATCGTCGAGTCGGCGCACCAGCGCGCCCGCGACATCCTCGGTGAGCACCGGGAGTCGCTGACCACGATCAGCGAGGTCCTGCTCAAGCGCGAGACGATCGAGAAGGAGGAGTTCCTCGCCCTGCTGGACGGCAAGAGCGAGGAGGACGTCTTCGGTCCTGACGACGTCCCCGAGGAGACTCCTCCCGGCACGCCTGCGGCGGCCGGCCGCGAGGGTCGCGAGGCCCCGCGTCCGCTGCCGCGCCCCGGCCTGGCCGGCGGCGGCGTCGAGGCCCGCGGCCTCGACGCACCCGAGAAGCCGAACCTGGCTTAGGGGTTCTTCGCGGCGTATCGCGGTTCGATCGTCCCTCGACGGCTGCTCGGGCGGCCGGGGACGCCCGGCGGCGCGCGAGGCGCCGGCGCCCTCGACTACCCTGCGCCGCCGTGCTCGTCCTCCTGCCGCCCTCCGAGGGCAAGCGTGCTCCTGGTGGCGGCGATCCTGTGGATCTCGACGCGTTGGCGCTTCCCGCGCTCGGTCCCGCGCGCGCCAAGGCGTTCGCCGCCCTGCTGAAGCTCTCACGCGGGCAGCGCAAGCGGGCGGTGACGGCGCTCGGGCTCTCCGCTGGCCAGGCCGGAGACATCGACCGCAACGCCGTGCTCGACACCGCCCCGGCGGCGCCCGCGGCGGAGGTCTACACCGGCGTCCTGTTCCAGCACCTCGATCTCGCGACGCTGTCACCGGCCGCGCTGCAGCGCGCCCGCGAGCGCGTCCTGGTGGCCAGCGCGCTGTGGGGCGTCGTCGCGCTCGACGACCGCATCCCCGCCTACCGGCTGTCGATGGGGGCGCGGCTGCCGTCGCTCACCAAGGGCGGGCTGGCCGCGTGGTGGCGCCCGCACCTGACGGCCGCGCTGCCCGACGAGCCGGGCTCGCTGGTCGTCGACCTGCGCTCGGGCACCTACGGCGCGGCCTGGCGGCCGCGCGCAGCGACGCTCGTCGAGGTCAAGGCGTCCACCGCCGATGGGCGGCCGATCTCGCACATGGCCAAGGCCGTGCGCGGGACGGTGGCGCGGCGGGTGCTCCAGGCGCGGCGGGCGCCGCAGAGCCCGGAGGACGTCGCGCAGCTCGCCGGCGCAGGCGACGACGGGGTCGGGCGGGTGGAGCTGCACGAGCCCGCCCGCGCCGGCGGGGCGTGGACGGTCCTGGTGGTAGCGGCCGAGTAGCGACGCCGCCGCCCGCCGGCGCCTACTCCAGCGCGGGCGGGCAGAGCCCGTCGAGCAGGTCGACGAGCGCCGCGAGCTCGTAGTCGCGCAGGTCGCCCTCGCGGGCGACGAGCTCGGCCACCCCCTTGGGCCCTGCGACCAGCACCTCGTCGACCTGCAGCGCGCGCAGGTGCTGTGGCGCACCGTCGCTCGGCAGGCAGAGGGCAGCGACCACCGGGGCGAAGCCGTCGAGCAGCTGCCGCACGGCGACGACCTGCTCGCGCAGCGGCGCCACGAGCGCCGTCCGGTCTGCCGACGCGCTGTCGCACAGCAGCTCGGCATGGGCGCCGAACATCCCGTGCAGCCGCTCGACCTGCAGCGGCTCGGTGACGTCGGCCGCGCTGGCCACGACGGTCACGCCGCCGGGCCCGATCGCGACGTGCTCCAGCAGCGCGCCAGAGGGCAGCAGGCGATCGTGCAGCATCACGACGGGCAGATGGCGCAGCGCGCGCTGCAGGGCGCGGGCCAGGTCGGGGTCGACCTGCTCCTCGACCGCCGGGCCATGGACGAGCAGGACGCGGTGCAGGCCCCAGCGGGCGCTGGCGCGTGACGCGGCGCTCGGTCGGCGATCGGCGTGCTCTCCGCGGGAACGTTGGTGAGCAGATCTGTCCATGTGAGCGTCCTCGGCGCCCTCCCCCGAAAGGGTGAGCGTTCGGGCTCGGGTCTGGACATCTCGGCCGCGAAGTACGATCGCCTCCGTGGCCCTGCCGTTCGAGATCATGGGCGTCGTCAACGTCACCCCGGACTCCTTCTCCGACGGCGGCGAGTGGTTCGAGCGCGACGCCGCGGTCGCCCACGGCCTCCAGCTGGCCGACGAGGGCGCCGCGATCCTCGACGTCGGCGGCGAGTCGACGCGCCCGCGCGCCCAACCGGTGCCCGAGGAGGAGGAGCTGCTGCGCACCGTGCCGGTCGTCCGGATCCTGGCCCGCTCCTCGCCGGCGATCGTCTCGATCGACACGACGAAGCTCGCCGTCGCCGAGGCGGCCCTGGACGCCGGCGCGCGCTACGTCAACGACGTCACCGCGTTCCGCCAGGCGCCCGACCTCGCCGGCCTCGTAGCCGACCGCCGCGCCCGCTGCTGCCTGATGCACATGCTCGGCGACCCGCGCACGATGCAGGAGCACCCGCGCTACGACGACGTGGTCGACGACGTCAAGGCCTTCCTGTGGGAGCGGGCCGAGTTCGCCGTCCGCGAGGGCGTGCCCGAAGAGCTCATCGACGTCGACCCGGGCATCGGGTTCGGCAAGACGCTGGAGCACAACCTCGAGCTGCTGCGCCGGACCGACGAGATCGTCGCGCTCGGGTTCAACGTGGTGATCGGCGTGTCGCGCAAGTCGTTCATCCACCGCCTGGCCGACGTGCCCGACCCGCACGACCGGGCTCCTGGGACGATCGCCGCGAACGTCATCGCCCTCGGGCGCGGGGCGCGCGTGTTCCGGGTGCACGACGTCGCCGAGTCACGGCAGGCGCTCACCGTCGCTGCTGCTACGTTGGACCCCGATGGCGCCCGAGCATGAGCCTGACGACGACCTGGAGCCCGATGAGGTCGAGGACGACCCGGACTTCGAAGAGGACGGGGGCGACCAGACCGAGGTGACGATCGAGGTGCGCGGCCTGTCGCTCTACACGCACCACGGCGTCAGCGCCGCGGAGCGCGAGGTCGGCCAGCGGCTGGTGCTCGACATCCGCCTGGAAGTCGGCGACTGCGACGCGACCGTCACCGACATGGTCGAGGACACCGTCGACTACGGCGAGGTCTGCAACACGGTCTCGCTCGTCGCTCAGCAGCGGTCCTACAAGACTTTGGAGCGCCTGTGCTCCGCCGTCGCCGATCGCCTGCTCGACGAGTACTCGGCCGACGAGGTCTGGGTCAAGGCGGCCAAGCCCGAGCCGCCGATCCCGCTGTCGGTCGACGAGGTGAGCGTCGAGGTCTGGCGCCAGCGCGGCGGCGGCGGCGACGACGAGGACTGACCGCGCCGCCGTGGCCACGACGTCGTCCATCGCCGACCTGGATCGGGACACCGCCGTGCAGCCGGCCGGCGACGGCGTGTGGCGCGCCACCGTCTCGGACCAGTGGGCGGTCCCGCGCGGCCCCAACGGGGGCTACATCGCCGCGCTGGTCCTGCGGGCCCTGGAGGCGGAGGTCGCCGATCCGGCGCGCGCACCCCGCTCGCTGACCCTGCACTACCTGCGCCCGCCCGCGCCCGGCCCCGCCGAGGTCCACGTGACCGTCGAGCGCGCCGGCCGCACGCTCTCCTCGCTGAGCGCCCGGCTCGTCCAGGAGGGCCGGACGATGGTGCTCGCGCTCAGCGCGTTCGCCGCGGACTTCCCGACCGTCGCCGACTACGCGTCGCGCGCGCCCGACGTCGATGCGCCTGGCGAGCTGCACACCGTGCCCGAGGGTCCCGGCGTCCCGCCGATCGCGCGGCGCACCGCGATGGCGCCTCTGTTCGGGCCCGCGCCGATGAGTGGAGGCGACGAGGCGGTGGTCGGCGGCTGGCTGCGCCTGGCCCAGCCGCGCGTGGCCGACGCCGTGGCGCTGGCATTCTACGCCGACGCCTGGCTGCCCTCGCCGTTCGCCCGGCTGACCGCCCCGGCGCCCGCGCCGACGATCGACCTCACGATCCACTTCCGCACGCGCCTGCCTCACCCCGGCATGGCGCCCGAGGACCCGGTCCTCGCTCGCTTCTCGTCGACGACCTCGCACGGCGGGTTCTTCGAGGAGGACGGCGAGATCTGGGCGCCCGACGGCACGCTGCTGGCCCAGAGCCGGCAGCTGGCGCTGCTCTACCCGGGCGGCTGAGCGATGCGGGTCCACCTGGGCCTGGGGTCCAACGTCGGCGACCGTCGCGCGATGCTGCAGGCCGCCGTCGACTGTCTGGCCGTCCGCTCTGTGGTGACCGTGGCGTCGTCGTCGACCTACGAGACCGATCCCGTCGGCGAGATCCTGGACCAGCCGGCGTTCCTCAACGCGTGCGTGGCGGCCGAGAGCGCGATCGTCGATCCGGAGGCGCTCCTCGACGTCGTCAAGGACGTCGAGCGCGAGTTGGGCCGCACGACCTCCGGGCCGGACTATGTGCGCCACGGGCCGCGGGCGATCGATGTCGACGTGCTGCTGGCCGGCGACCGCGCGTACCGCTCCGAGCGCCTGAGCGTCCCGCACCCAGCGCTGCTCGAACGGCGCTTCGTGCTCATCCCGCTGCTGGAGCTCGACTTCGCGCTCACGACGCCCGACGGCGTGCACCTCGCCGACGCGCTGGCGGCGCTGCCGGTCACCGAGGGCGTGCGACGCGCGGGCGCCCCGCTGGCCGTCCCGAGCTGACCAAACCCTCGACCACCCTCTTAAAGGGGTCAGACCCCTTTAACAGGGTGGTCGAGGGTTGGTTGAAGGTTCGCTCTATCAGGCGGTCCCTGTCGACCGTGGGGGAAGCTCGAGCTGGACGAGGTCGCCGCCCTGGTGGTCCATCTGCAGCGTGGTGTGGTCGATCCCGAAGCGCTCGCGCAGCATCGTCTGCAGTTCGGCACGCGCATGGTGGCAGTCGCAGTCGCGCCCGACGACGACGTGTGCGGCCAGCGCGGGAAACCCCGAGGACACCTCCCACACGTGGAGGTCGTGGACCTCGACGACCCCTTCGGACGCCGCCAGCGCGTGGCCGATCTGCCCGACGTCCATGCCGCGGGGCGCAGCCTCCAGGAAGATCCGCCCGGACTCGCGCAGCAGGCCGTAGGAGGCGTAGATCATGATCGCGGCCACCAGCAGCGCGGCGATGCCGTCCGCCTCGCGGAAGCCGGTGACCAGGACGACTGCCCCGGCGATCGCGGTGGCGATGAACGCGGCGAGGTCGGTCACCAGGTGCCGGTAGGCCCCTTCGACGTTCAGCGACGACCGGTTCGCGCTCGTCAGCACCCACGTCGCGACGAGGTTGACCGCGATGCCCAGCAGCGCGACCGCCAGCACCGCGCCGCCCTCGACGTCGGGCGGGTTGACCAGGCGCCGGATGCCCTCGACGACGATGAGCAGGCCGAGCACCAGCAGGGTCGCGCCGTTGAACTGCGCCGAGAGGATCTCCGCGCGGCGCAGGCCGAAGGTGAAGGCGCCGCGCGCCGGGCGCTGGGCGAGGCCGATCGCCACGAGCGCCAGGGCGATGGCCGCCGCGTCGGTGAGCATGTGCGCCGCGTCGGAGAGCAGGGCCAGCGACGACGCCGCGATGCCGGCCGCGACCTCGACGGCCATGAAGCCGAGGATCAGCGCCAGCGCGATCGCCAGCTTGCGCCGGTCCGCATCGGCCGCGATCGCGTGATCGTGGCCGTGCCCGCCGTGATGGTCGTGCCCGTGGCCCACGCCTCAAGGCTACGCTGCGCCGGTGCCCTCCGCCTCCGTCCGCGCGCACGCCGCGGTGCCGTTCATGAACCCGCTGAGCGAGGCCGACGTCGACGGCGCGATCGCGGCGCTGCCGCTGGCGCCGGGCGCCCGCGTCGTCGAGACCGGCTGCGGCGCCGCCGAGCTGCTGCTGCGGATCCTCGAGGCACATCCGCAGGCGACCGGCACCGGCGTCGATCCCGACGCCGACAGCCTCGCCCTGGCGCGCGCGGGCGCCGCGGCGCGCCTGCCGGGCCGCGAGCCCGAGCTGATCGCGGCGCCCGCGGCCGAGGCCGGGCTGCTGCCCGGGAGCTTCGACCTGGTGGTCAACGTCGCCGCCTCGCACGCGCACGGCGGGTTCCCCACGGCGCTGGACGAGCTGGCGGCGCTCGCCCGCCCCGACGGCGGCCTGGTCCTGCTCGGCGAGGGGTTCTGGGCGCGCGAGCCGTCGGCCGCGTTCCTCGAGGCGCTGGGCGGCGCCACCGTCGACGAGCTGCCGCTGGGCGTCGAGGCGCTGGCGGCCGCCGCACGCGCCGCGGGCCTGGAGCCGGTGGCCATCGCGGAGGCGAGCGAGACGGACTTCGCCGCCTACGAGGAGGGCCTCGCCACGCAGGCCGAGCGCTACGACGACGACGACGCCCGCGCCTACGCGCAGAGCATCCGCGAGCGGCGCGCGCTGCCCGACGGTGCGACGACGTTCGGGTTCGCGCTGCTGACGCTGCGGCGCTGAGGGGCCCCGCGGCTCACGCCGCGAGGCCGTCGACCAGCCGGTCGACGATCGCCTGGACCTCGGAGCGCGCCGTCGCGCGGTCCTCGGCGCGGGCGACGTACATCGCCCCCTCGTCCAGGGCGCCGATCAGCAGGTGCGCGAGCGGGGTGACGGGCTGGCGGGCGATCGCGCCGGCGTCCATGCCCGCCTGCAGCACGCCCGCGACCAGGCCGAGGCCGTGGCGCAGGCCGATCGCGCGCCAGCGCTCCCAGCCGAGCACCGCCGGCGCGTCGAGCAGCGCGATGCGCTCAAACTCCGGCTCGGTGCAGGTCTGCAGGAACTGCCGGGTGCCGGCGCGCAGGGCGGCGAGCGGATCGGCCGCCGCGCCGTCGAGCGCGCCCTCGGCCACCGCCCGCGTGGCCTCGCCCTCGACCTCCTCGAAGACCGCTTCGAACAGCGCCTCCTTGTCGCGGAACTGGTGGTAGAGCGCGCCGCGCGTCACGCCCGCCGCGCGCACGATCTCCTCCGTCCCCACGGCCGCGTAGCCGCGCTGCGAGAAGAGGGTGCGACCGGCCGCCACGAGCTTGTCGCGGGTGACCTTCGAGCGTTGGGTCTGCTTGCTTTCCATACAGCGTGTATGTAACTTACGTACAGCTTGTACGTAATCTACTCCGGAGCCCCGACGATGCCCGAGCTGAACCTGCCGCAAGGAACCATCCGCTATCGCGAGGACGGCACCGGACCGCCGATCGTCTTCGTCCACGGGGCGCTGGTCGACGGCCGCCTCTGGGAGCCCGTCGTCGCCCGGCTGCGCGATCGCTTCCGCTGCATCGTGCCCGAGCTGCCGCTCGGCTCGCACGAGCTGCCGGTGCGCGAGGACGCCGACCTCTCACCACACGGCCTGGCGGCGATGGTCGCCGGCGTGCTCGACGCGCTCGACCTCGACGACGTCACGCTGGTCGGCAACGACACCGGCGGCGGCCTGTGCCAGCTCGTGGTCGTGGAGCATCCGGAGCGCGTCGGCCGCCTCGTGCTCACCAGCTGCGATGCGTTCGAGAACTTCCCGCCCAAGGCGTTCCGGCGGCTGTTCGCCGCGGCCAAGGCCCCCGGCGCGCTCAGGGCGCTGCTGCTGCCGATGCGCCTCCCCGCCAGCCGGCGACTGCCGCTGGCCTACGGCTGGCTGACGAAGCGGCCCGTGCCGCGGGACGTGACGGACGGCTGGGCACTGCGCGCGCTCGACGACCCGGGCGTGATGCGCGACCTGCGGCGGGTGCTGGCGGGGCTGAAGCCGGCGATCCTGCTCGACAACACGCCCAAGCTCGCCGGCTTCGCCAAGCCCGTGCTGCTGGCCTGGTCACGCGAGGACCGCTTCTTCCCGGTCGAACACGCCCACCGCTTGGCGGCGATCTTCCCCGACGCGCGCGTCGAGGAGATCGGCGACGCCTACACGTTCGTGAGCTGGGACCAGCCCGACCGCCTTGCCGAGCTCGTCGGGGCGTTCGCCGCTCAGCCCGTGGGCGTCGGATGACCGGGGACGCCGGCGGCGGGTGAGTGAACGCCCGCCGCACCCGCCTGGCCCATGGGCAGCGCGCCCTCGGGCACCTCGGCGGTCATGGGCGCCAGCCAGCGCGTGATCAGCGCCTCGGAGGGCCGGCCGGCCATCAGCGGCCGCAGATCGCGCAGCGCCCACAGCAGGCGCAGCGTCGGCGCGATCTGGAGGTCGGCCGCGTTGGGCTCGGCGCCGCCGAGCACGCCGGCCACCACCCAGGCGTCGATCTGGTCCAGCAGGCCGGGCAGCTCGGCGATCGCGGTCAGCGCGCCGGCGTCGGAGACGTCGTTGATGCGGCGCTCGACCGGGAGGATGACCTTGGCGGCCGCGAGCACGACCGGCATCGGCAGCTTCGGACTGCGCTGGCCGTCCTGGAACGCGTGCATGGCCCGCGGGTGCGCCGCGAACGCGGTCCACAGCAGCTGGCGCGGCACGGGCTGGAAGACCTCGTCGCCCCAGCGCTCGGCCTCCTCGATGGCCGCCGCGCCGGCGGCGCCCTCGTAGAGCGGCGGGTTCGGCACGCGGCGCTCCAGCGCCCGCAGGATCGCACGTGAGCCCTGGACCTTCTCGCCGTCCTCGAAGCGGATGCCCGGCACGGTGCGCTCGCCGAACAGCGGCGGCATGATCAGCGGCTGCGTCGCCGCCGGGATCTCGATGCGGCGATACGGGACGCCCTTGAGGTCGAGCGCCGCCTCGACGGTGGCGCAGGGGTGCGAGCCGTGGATGACGAACAGGCGAGCGGGCATGCGCCGACCCTAACTGTTGGCATGATGCCCGGCCAGATGCTCCTCGTCGTCGACGTCGGCAACACCCAGACCCACTTCGGGACCTTCAGCGGGGACGAGCTGGTCGAGCACTGGCGCTTCGCCACGGTGCGCACCTCCACCGCCGACGAGCTGGGCGCGGCGCTGCGCAACCTGCTGGAGCTGCGCGGCGTGGGCCTGGCCGACCTCAAGGCGTCGATCGTGTCATCGACCGTGCCCCAGCTCGAGCCCGAGTGGCTGGCGATGGCCGGTCACTACCTCGGCCATCGCATGCTCGCGGTCGGGCCCGGGATCCGCACCGGCATGCCGATCAAGATCGACAACCCGCGCGAGCTGGGCGCCGACCGCCTCGTCAACGCCGTGGCGTCCTTCGAGCGCCTCGGCGGGCCGTGCATCTCGGTGGACTTCGGCACCGCGGTGAACTTCGACGTGGTCTCGGCCGAGGGCGAGTACATCGGCGGCGTGCTGATGCCGGGCGTTGAGATCTCGCTCGACGCGCTGACCAGCCGCGGCGCCAAGCTCCCGCGCGTGGACCTCATCGCGCCGCGCCGCGTGATCGGCAAGGGCACCGTCGACGCGATCCGCTCCGGCGTGGTCTTCGGCTTCGCCGCCGCCGTCGACGGGCTGATCAGCCGCATCATCGAGGAGCTCGGCGAGGAGGCGACGACGATCGCCACCGGCGGCCTGGCCGGCGTCGTCGTGCCGCATGCGCACAACATCGACCTCGTCGACGACCTGCTGACGCTCAAGGGCCTCAAGCTGCTGCACGAGCGCAATGCGTGACGCTCGCGCCGACGCTGAGCGCCTGTTCTAAGCGCTGCGCGCCCCGAAGTCAGGCTGCAGCCGCGCGCCGTCGTAGCCGGGCACCGCGCGCTCGCCGCAGAGCAGCGACGCGACCACGACCAGCGCCGCAGCCGCGTCGGGGCAGCGCTCGTGCAGCGCCGCGCAGCCGACGAGCACGCCCTCCGCGTCCGCCTGCGCCCACACCGAGAACGCGATCTCGGTCGCGTGCGCCAGGACGATCTCCACGCCGTCGTCGCGCGGCGTCGCCTTGGTCATCTGCGCATCCAGCAGCGGCGGTGCCAGGACGTCGAGCAGGGCGACCAGTCCCACGAAGAAATCCCGGGGGAGGGGGGCGAGATTCGGTGGCTGCTCACCTAGAAGGGACATGGAGCTGCCGATCATCCTCGCCGACACACCCCGCCGCCGCCTGCGCGGGCTGCTGGGCCACCGCACGCCACCACCGCACGCGCTCCTGCTCGACCCCTGCCGCAGCGTGCACACGTTCGGCATGCGCTTCGCGCTGGACCTGCACTGGCTCGACGCCGACGGCGCCCCGTTGCGCGTCGACCACGCCGTGCGCCCGTGGCGCGTGCGCGTCTGCCGCGGCGCTCGGGCCGTGGTGGAGGTCCCCAGCGGCGCTCTATCCTGACCCCGTGCCGTTGCCCGCCCTGACCGACCCCTGGGAGCTCGCCGGCCTCCACGTGCCCAACCGCGTCCTGCTCGCCCCGCTGGCCGGGATCGGCAACTGGTTCGTCCGCCTGCAGGCCGCCCGCCACGGCGCGGGCATGGCCTACAGCGAGATGGTCTCGAGCTTCGCGATCCACTACGGCAACGAGAAGACGCTCACCGAGCTGCTGCGGGTGCACCCCGACGAGGGGCCGACCGCCCTGCAGCTCTTCGGGCAGGACCCCGACATCATGCGCAGCGCGGCGGCGTACGTCGCCGAGCACGTCCCGCAGGTCGACGTCATCGATCTCAACATGGGCTGCCCCGTGCCCAAGGTGTGCAAGACCGGCGCGGGCGCCGCGCTGCTCAAGGATCCCGACACGGCCGTGGCGGTCGCCCGCGCGGCGCACGAGGGCAGCGGCAAGCCCGTGACCGTCAAGCTGCGCTCGGGCTCGGTGCCCGGCGACACCAGCGGGGTGGACCTCGCGCACCGCCTGGTCGACGAGGCCGGGGTGGCCGCGATCACCTTCCACCCACGCTCGGCCAAGGTGCACCACAAGGGCGTGCCCGACTACGACCTCGCCGCCGAGCTCGTGCGGACGCTCGACGCGCCCGTGATCCTCACCGGAGGGCTGCACACGGTCGACGAGGTCCACGACGCCTACGAGCGAACCGGCGCGGCCGCCGTGATGCTGGCTCGTGGATCGCTGGGCAACCCGTGGCTCTTCGAGCAGCTGCTCGGCCGCCGCGCCGGCGAGCCGACCGCCGAGGAGATCCTCGCCGAGTGGCTCTGGGTGATGGACCGCGCCGAGGAGCATCTGGGCCCCGAGCGCGCGGGGCGATACCTGCGCAAGTTCCACCCCTGGTACGTCGAGCGCCTGGGCGGTGGCAAGGAGCTGCACAAGGCGCTGCAACAGACCTCGACCGTCGCCGAGGCCCGGGCCGTTCTGGACACGCAGCAGGCTGTGACGGCCGCCGTCTAGGGGCTGTCGCCCGTCGCTATACTGCCGCGCTCGCTGGGCCCGGGGAGCCGCTGTGGTAGGTCCCGGGGCCGGACCGCGCAACCTCCCTCACTAATGCCCCGAGACGTCATCCTCACGGCCGAAGGCCTCGTCAAGCTCAAGGACGAGCTGGCCCATCTGCAGACCGAGCGCCGCCGCGAGGTCGCCGATCGCATCAAGGAAGCGCGCGAGTTCGGCGACATCTCGGAGAACTCCGAGTACGACGACGCCAAGAACGAGCAGGCGATGCTCGAGGCGCGCATCGCCCAGATCGAGGAGCGCGTGCGCAGCGCCACGGTCGTCAACCCCGAGGACATCTCCAGCGACATCGTCGGCGTCGGCTCCACCGTCCACGTCAAGGACGAGAAGACCGGCAAGTCGCAGAAGTTCACGATCGTCGGCTCCGCCGAGGTCCAGCCCGGGGAGAACAAGATCTCCAACGAGTCGCCCATCGGGCGCGCGGTGCTCGGCCACAAGCGCAACGACACGGTCTCCGTCCAGGTTCCCAAGGGCCCGGCGCGGAAGCTGAAGATCACCAAGATCGACGTCGACCTCTAGGGTCGTTCACATGAGCGACGAGCCCCGCCCAGACTCCGGGAGCGAGCCCCTGGGCGAGCTGCCGGATGGCCCGGCGAGCGCTCTGCGCGAGTCCGGGCCCGATCAGCCCGACCAGCCGGCGGGCGATCCGCCGGCCCCGACCGAAGCCGAGCACAACGCGCTGCTGGCGGTCCGCCGCGGCAAGCTCGATCAGCTCCGCGCCGACGGGATCGACCCGTTCCCGCCGTCGTTTCCCGGCGTGACGCCGGCCGCGGAGATCCGCGCCGCGCACGAGGGCCTCGAGGCGGGCGAGGAGACCGACCACGCCTACCGCGTCGCCGGACGCCTGACCCAGCGCCGCGGCCAGGGCAAGATGGCGTTCCTGGACCTCGTGGACCGCTCCGGGCGCATGCAGCTGCAGGCGCGGGTGGACGTCCTCGGGCCCGAGAAGATGGACCGGCTCCTGAGCCAGGTCGACCTCGGCGACATCATCGGCGTCGACGGCACCGTCTTCGTCACCCGCCGCGGCGAGCTCAGCCTGCGCATCGACGACTACACCGTCCTGGCCAAGGCGCTGCGCCCGCCGCCCGACGCCCACCACGGCCTGCGCGACGTCGAGACCCGCTTCCGCCGGCGCGAGCTCGACCTGATGGCCAACGAGGAGGCGCGCGCGCTGTTCACCACGCGCGCCCGGATCGTCTCGACCGTGCGCCGCTTCCTCGACGACCGCGGGTTCGTCGAGGTCGAGACGCCGGTCCTGCAGCCGCTGTACGGCGGCGCCGCCGCGCGCCCGTTCACCACGCACTTCAACGCGCTGGACCGCGACCTCTACCTGCGCATCGCGACCGAGCTCTACCTCAAGCGCCTGATCGTGGGTGGCCTGGAGCGCGTGTACGAGCTCGGCAAGGACTTCCGCAACGAGGGGATCTCCTACAAGCACAACCCCGAGTTCACGATGGTCGAGTGGTACGAGGCCTACGCGGACTACGAGGACATGATGCGCCGCGTCGAGGAGCTGCTGCCGCTCGTCGCCGACGCCGCGGGCTACGAGGGCGAGATCGACTTCGCCGGGCCGTACCGTCGCGTCGGCCTGATCGACGCGATCCGCGAGGCGACCGGCATCGACGTCATGGCCCACGAGACCGGCGCCGAGCTGGCGCAGGCCGTCGAGGCCGCGGGGATCGACATCCCCACCGAGGGACTCGAGTGGCCCGAGCTCGTCGACGACCTCTTCTCCAAGAAGGTCGAGCCGACGCTCGTCGCGCCCACGTTCGTCGTCGACTACCCCAAGGCGCTGTCGCCGTTCGCCAAGGACCACCGGTCCAAGCCCGGGCTGGTCGAGCGCTTCGAGGTCTTCGCCAACGGCATGGAGCTCGGCAACGCCTTCACCGAGCTCAACGACCCCGACGAGCAGCGGGCGCGCTTCGAGGCGCAGATCCGGCTGGCCGAGGCGGGCGACGAGAACACGACGCCCTACGACGAGGTCTTCGTCGAGGCGCTCGAGCACGGGATGCCCCCGACGGGCGGCATCGGGATCGGGGTCGACCGCTTGGTCCTCCTGATGACCGGCCGGCGTTCGATCCGCGAGATCGTCCTATTTCCGGCCATGCGTGACTGAGATCACCCCATTGGCAGGCAGTTTCACCCCCGGCCGAGTCGGTTGGGGCCTGCGGTAAACTGCCCTATGCCCGTCGACTGGACCCGCTCCACTCATCCTCTCGGCCTCCGCGGTCGAATAGGTGGGTAGATCGGGTAGCTCGGTGACTCTCCAGCACCGCGGCGATCCAGGCGTCGACTTTCATCCGGACCACCTTCTCGACCGACCTCTCTAGCGATTTCCCCCCGCAGTAGGAAGGACGTTCCCCAAGATGTTCGAGCGATTCACAGAGCGTGCCCGCCAGGTGGTCGTGCTCGCGCAGGAAGAAGCGCGAACGCTCAAGCACAACTACATCGGCACCGAGCACATCCTGCTCGGACTGCTGCGTGAGGAGGAGGGGCTGGCGGCACGCGTCCTCGAGTCCCTCGACATCACCGTCGAGCGCGTTCGCGCCCAGGTGGTGCGGATCGTCGGCTCAGGCGAGGAAGTCACCTCCGGCCAGATCCCCTTCACGCCGCGTGCCAAGAAGGTGCTGGAGCTCGCGCTCCGCGAGGCCCTCAGCCTCGGGCACAACTACATCGGCACCGAGCACATCCTGCTCGGCCTGGTCCGCGAGAACGAGGGCGTCGCCGCCCGCATCCTCCTGGACTTCGACGCTGACTCCGAGAAGATCCGCAACGAGGTCATCCGGATGCTGTCCGGCCCGGGCGGTCGCCGTCAGGGCGGTCAGGGCGCCGGCGCGCAGGGCGGCGCCGCGGCCGGTACCGGCGAGGGCAAGAAGTCCTCGAAGCTGCTCGACCAGTTCGGGCGCAACCTCACCAAGCTCGCCTCCGACGGCAAGCTCGACCCCGTGGTCGGGCGTGAGAACGAGATCGAGCGGATCATGCAGATCCTCTCGCGGCGCACGAAGAACAACCCGGTGCTCGTGGGCGAGCCGGGCGTCGGCAAGACCGCCGTCGTCGAGGGCCTGGCCCAGCGCATCACGAACGCCGACGTGCCCGAGCTGCTGAAGGGCAAGCAGATCTACACCCTGGATCTGGCTGCCCTCGTCGCCGGCTCGAAGTACCGCGGCGAGTTCGAGGAGCGCCTCAAGAAGGTGATGAAGGAGATCACCCAGCGCGGCGACATCATCCTGTTCATCGACGAGATCCACAACCTCGTCGGTGCCGGCGCGGCCGAGGGC
>DASYLT010000200.1:0-18714 GCA_036009425.1 Baekduia sp.
CCGTCGCTGGCCGAAGTCCTGATCCAGCGGACCTTTGCCAAGCCGACCCAGCCGTTCGTCGACGGCGAGTTCATCCAGGCGCTCTCGCACGCCGACGACGACCGGCCGTCCGTGGCGGCGACCGCGCGCGCCGCGGCCGAGGTCGCTCGCGGCACGGGGCCGGGTCGGGACTCCGGCGCGGGCGACAGCGGCCCGCACGCCGCCCCGGCGCCGGTCTCGCCGAGCGCGAAGCACGGCCCGTCGATCGACGTCCGGGCCTAGCGCGCTCACTCCTCGCCGTCCCAGTAGTCGACCGGCTCGATGCGCCCCATGACGCCGACGCCGCAGAGGAACACCTTCCCTGAGTCGGGGTAGTAGGCGATGTCGTTGGGCTCGCGCGTGCCCCAGCCCAGCAGCTCCAAGCCGCGGTCGCCGGCGATGAAGGAGTGCGCCACGCCGGTTCCCGGCGGGCGGGCCAGCACCGACCCGCGGCGCACGGGGAAGCGATCCTCGCCCAGCCGGACCTCGCCGGCGCCGCCGAGCACCACGAACAGCTCCTCCTCGGCGCCGTGGCAGTGGTGCGGCGTTCCGTGGGCGCCCGGCGCGATCCGGACGTGGCGCAGGCCCGTCGTCTCGGCCCCCAGGGCGCGGCCGATCGGCCGGATGTCCTGGCGGACGCGCCCGCGGTCGTACGGGTCGGCCGGCACGTCCTTCAACGCGACGATGGTCGCGGGACGGGACGTCGACGGCGCCTCGGGCACCGCCAGCGGGCCCGCCGCGGCCTCGGCCTCATAGGGCGCCGCGATGTCGGCCGGCAGCCAGCGCGGCCCGACGCGCATCACGCCCGCGTGGCCCAGCCACGTGATGTTGGATTCGGCGCGCGGGCCGAACGCCAGGACGGTCAACCCCTCGTCGCCGGCGATCAGCGTGTGCGCCTCCTCGTGCACGCGGTGCAGCAGGCAGTCGCCGGCGCCGATCGCGTACGTCGTGCCGTCCTGCCACGACAGCCCGGATCCCGCCAGGACGTAGAAGAGCTCCTCCTCGTCGGCGTGGGCGTGGACCGGGGTGGACCGCGCGCCCGGCGCGACCTCGGCGAGCGAGACGCCGGCCCGGAACGAGCCCGCGGCGCCGCCCAGGTCGCGCCAGCGGCCGCGCAGCTCGCCGACGTCGACCTCCTCGGCCTCGACGTCGTCGAAGTGCGTGAGGTTGGGATGGGTCATCCGCGGGCGATGCTAACCCGGGTGCGCGACGGAGGAATCCCGGTCCCTTGTGCGAATACCGCCCACGATGGGTCCCGCACCGACCACGACCGAGGCTTCCGTGAAGAGGGAGATCGCACGATGAAGGTCATCGCCTTCGCCAATCAGAAGGGTGGCGTCGCCAAGACGACGACCACCCTGAATCTCGCGGTGGCGTTCGCGGAGAAGGGCAATCGCGTCCTCTGCATCGACATGGACCCCCAGGGCAACCTGACCATGTCGCAGGGGATCGACCCCGACACGGTCGAGACGTCGATGTACGACGTGCTCGTCCACCATCACTCGATCCGCGACGTGATCCGCAAGCGCGAGATCGACCTCGCCTGCGCCTCGATCGACCTGGCCGGCGCCGAGATCGCCATGTCCGCGCAGATCGGCCGCGAGCGCTCGCTGCAGAAGGCGCTCAAGCTGGTCGAGGACGACTACGACTTCGTCTGCATCGACACGCCGCCCAGCCTCGGGCTGCTCACGATCAACGCCCTGACGGCGGCCGACAAGGTGATCGTCCCCGTGCAGTGCGAGTATCTCTCTATGCGGGGCCTGATCCAGCTGCAGAACACCCTCCAGATGATCCGGGAGAACCTCAACCCGGACGTCCAGATCGAGGGCATCCTGCCGACGTTGATGGACACCCGCACCGTCCACGCCAAAGAGGCCATCCAGATCCTGGAGGAGAACTTCGGCGACCGAGTCTTCGCATCGCGGATCAAGAAGACGATCCGCTTCGCCGAGGCGCCCGTCCGGGGCATGTCGGTCCTGAAGTACGATCCCGACGGGATGGCCGCCCAGAGCTATCGCGATCTCGCGACGGAGGTTCTCGCCAATGGCAAGCGGTAAGCGGGCCAGCATGAGGGAGGGCCCCCTGGCGGCGCTCTTCCGCCGCACCGACGAAGACGAGCAGACGCCGGAGGCCGCCGCCGAGGCGCAGGCCGCCGCGACGCCGGCTCAGCCGCCCGCTGCCGAGGCCGCTCCGGCGCCGGTGGCGCCGGTCGCACCGCCGGCGCCCCAGGCACAGGCTCCGGTCCAGCAGCCCCCGCTGCCCGAGGTGCCGCCGGCCACGCCGGCCGCCGCCCGGCGCCGCGAGGTCGACCCCCTGATCGAGCGTGGCGCGCAGCCTGCGCCCGCGCATCCGCGCGAGACCGGCTACCCGCACCCGTCCCTCGGCGCGCCGCAGGAGGCCGAGGCTCCGCGTCGCGACGAGCCCCGCGCTCCGTCGGCCCAGGAGCGGCTGCGCAACGCGTTCTCGTCCGAGATCCCGGACGACATGCTCGCGCCGCCGACCCCGGAGCCCGCCCGCGCCGCGCGTGCGGCCACCCCGCCGCCCGCGGCCCCGGCCGCACCGGCCAGCGATCCGTACTCCCGTGCCGAGCCGCCGTCCCCGTGGGGCCAGCCGGTCGTCGGCCAGCCGGTCATCCGCGTCATCGGCGTCGGCGGGGCCGGCGTCAACGCGGTCAACCGCATGGTCGAGGCCGAGGTCCAGGGCGTCGAGTTCCTGGCCATCAACACCGACCTGCAGTCGCTGCAGCAGTCGACGGCCGACATCACCCTGCACATCGGCCCGCAGGTCACGCGCGGCCTTGGCGCCGGCTCGGATCCCGAGCTCGGCCGGCAGGCTGCGATGGAGGAGTACGACCGCATCAAGTCCCTGCTGAAGGGCAGCGACATGGTGTTCATCGCCGCCGGCGCCGGTGGCGGCACCGGCACGGGCGCCGCGCCGATCGTGGCGCGCATCGCCCGCGAGATCGGCGCACTGACCGTGGGCATCGTCACGAAGCCGTTCGGCTTCGAGGGCAGCCGCCGCGCCCAGGCCGGCAACACGGGCATCGAGGCGCTGCACAACGAGGTCGACACCCTCATCGTCGTCCCCAACAACCGCCTGCTCAGCGTGCTGGACAAGCACACGTCGATGGTCGACGCGTTCCGCGTCGCCGACGACGTGCTGCGCCAGGGCGTCCAGGGCGTGTCGGACCTGGTGACGCTGCCGGGCATCATCAACCTCGACTTCGCCGACGTGCGGACGATCATGTCCGAGGCCGGCGCGGCCCTGCTGGGCATCGGCATGGGCGTCGGGGACAAGCGCGCGCTGGACGCGGCCGAGCAGGCCGTGTCGTCGCCGCTGCTGGAGACGAGCATGGACGGCGCCCGGTCGATCCTGCTGTCGATCACCGGCGGTCGCGACCTCTCCCTGTGGGAGGTCAACGAGGCCGCCAAGGCGGTGGCCGCGGCCGCGCATCCGGACGCGAACATCATCTTCGGCGCCATGGTCGACGAGAAGCTCGAGGACCAGGTGTGGGTGACGGTCGTGGCAACGCGCTACGGCAACGGGCCCGTGCGCCGCAAGGAGCCTCGCATCGAGGAGCCGACCGGTGAGCCGCGCGTCGAGCGCCGCACCCCGGCGGCGCCCGCGCGTGAGCGCGAGACCGTCGGCGCCCGCCGCGGCGGCGTCGTGTCGGACCTCGACGTGCCGGAGTTCCTGCCGCGCCGATAGGTCGCGACAGCAGCGCCCGAGAACTGCCCGAAGGCCCGCGCCGCGCGCGGGCCTTCGGTCGTCGTGGGCGCACGATCGCGGCGCTCGTCGTGCTCGCGCCGTGGCTGGCGTGGGCGGTGGTGCGGACGTTCGGGCTGGACTCCGGGGGCCGCGTCGTCCCGGCGATGGCCTTCACGCCGCTCGCGCTGCTGTCGTCGGTCGTGCCGCTCGTGGTCGTCCTGGCGCTGCGGCGGTGGGCGGTGCTGGTGCTCTGGGCCGTCGTCGCCGGGGCGCTGCTGATCGCGGTCCTGCCGCGGGCGCTCGCGGGCCCCAACCCACCGATGAGCGGCGGGATCGCCCTGCGCGTGATGACCGCCAACCTCTACCAGGGCCGCGGCGACCCGGCGACGATCGTGGCGCTGGTGCGCGAGCACCGCGTCGACGTCCTGAGCCTCCAGGAGCTGACGCCCGAGGAGGTCGCGAAGCTCGACGCGGCCGGGCTGCGGCGGCTGCTGCCCTACCGCGATGTCGACGCGCGCGGCGGCGCGAGCGGCACGGGCCTGTTCGCCAGCCGGCCGCTGCGCCGCCTGCCGCAGATCAACGCGCTCGGGCTCATGGCCGAGCCGCGGGCGCTGGTGCGCGTGGACGGGGCACCCCCGGTCGAGATCGAGGCCGTCCACCCGCCGCCGCCGCTGCACGCCCAGGTCGGCGTCTGGCGGCGGATGCTCCGCGAGATCCCGGCCGTCGAGCGCACCCGCCCGACGCTGCGGATCGTCGCCGGCGACTTCAACGCCACGCTCGACCACCGCGAGCTGCGCCGCGTCCTGGACCGCGGCTTCGTCGACGCGGCCGACGCGACGGGGCAGGGTCTGAGGACGACCTGGCCGGCCGGCCGCCGCCTCCCGCCCGAGATCACGATCGACCACGTGCTGATCGACCCGCGCATCGCGGCGCGCGCGCTGTCGGTCCACACGGTCCGGCGCTCCGACCACCGCGCGGTGATCGCGACGCTGGAGCTGCCGCCCGCCGCCGGGTAGCGGCCGTGGCGCGCCCGGGCCTGCGCCCGGCCGTCAGATCGGCAGGCGCGCCCGCACCGTCGTGCCGCGCCGCTCGCCGGTCTCCACGTCCAGCGTGCCGCCGACGGCCTCGACCCGCTGCACGAGCGAGGCCAGGCCGATGTGCCCGCTCAGCGGCGCTGCCGCCACGGCCGCCGCATCCAGCCCGCGCCCGTCGTCGACCACCTCGAGCAGCACGTGGCCGCCGTCGCGCCGGACCGCGATGGCGACCGTGTCGGCGGACGCGTGCTTGGCCGCGTTGGCCAGCAGCTCGTAGGCCAGCGACATCACCAGCTCGTCGCGCAGCCCCGCGGCCTCCGGCTCGACGACCACCGCCGGCCGGAACCCGCCCTGGCGCGCGGCGTGGTCGGCGGCGGCCTGCACCGCCGCCTCCAGCCCGCCGTGCTGGAGCACCACCGGGTGCAGCGCGTGCACCGCCTCGCGCAGCCGCTGCACGGCTCGCTCGACGCCCTGGCGGGCGTAGCCGAGCATCTCCTTGCGCGCGCCGGGATCGGGACCCTCCGCCTCGACGAGATCCTGGCGCGCCGCCAGCAGGTCCTGCAGCGCGCCGTCGTGCAGCTGCTCGGAGATGCGCTGGCGCGCGCGCTCCTCGGCCTCGAGGTTCTCGGCGACCAGCCGGCCGCGCAGGGCTGCCAGCCCGGCGATCTCCGCCTCGTGGCGCAGCCGTGCGATCGCCGTCGACAGGAACGTCGACAGCGCCTCGAGGAACACCAGGCCCTGCTCGGCGCCCAGCGCGTCGGGGGTCAGCGCGTGCGTGGCCAGCACGCCGAACGGCCCGTCCGCGCCCCAGATCGGCACCACGGCCGTGGACCGGACGCCGTGGCGCGCGAGCTGTGGCGAGTAGGGGTAGCGCGCCTCGGTCAGCCAGTCGCCGACGACGAGCGGCGTCGCCGCGGCGAGCGCCTCGCGGGCGATCGACGCCTGGCGGGCGGCGATCGCCGTTCCCTGCGCCGCGTCGTCGAAGCCGAGGTTGGCGGCAAACGCGAAGCTGCCGTCGCCCTGGACCGCCAGGACGTTGGCCATCTCGGTGTGCAGCGAGCGCGCGATGACGCGGCAGACCTCGTCGAAGAGCTCGCGCAGGTCGGTGCCGGCCAGCGCCATCTGCCCGAGCTGCGCGATCTCCTCCTGCTGGCGGACCATGCGGCGCTGGCGCGTGACGTCCTGCATCGTGCCGCGGATCACGGTGTCGTCGCCCGACGGCATCACGCGGCCGTGGCCGGTCACCTCGATCCGGCTGCCGTTGGGTCCGGTCGGGAGCGTGTAGTCGATGGTGAACGTGCCCTGCTCCTCGATGGCGCGCGCGATCGCCGCCTCCGCCCGGACCGCCTCCTCGGGCCGCATCGCCCCGTAGAACTGCTCCCGGCTGGCGGTCGGGCCGCCGGGATCCATAGCGAAGAGCCGGTAGGAGCCGGGAGACCACAGCAGGCGCCCGTCCGACAGCCGCACCTCGAAGCTGCCGATGCCCCCCAGCTGCTCGGCCTCGGCCAGCCGCCGCTCGTTCTCGCGCAGCTCGGTGACGTCCTGCGTCGTGCCGCGCACCCGGATCGGCGTGCCGTCGCCGTCGCGGACCGCCTCCATGATCGTGCGCATCACGCGGCCCTCCGGCGCGCGCATGCGGTACTCGACCTGCTGTGGGCCGCGCTCGCGGTTCATCCGCCGGGCCGCGTCGAGCACCCGCTCGTGGTGCTCGGGCGCGACGCGCGTCAGCAGGTCGTCCATGTCCCAGGGCTCGTCGACGGCCGGATCGAGGCCGTTCAGGACGTACATCTGCTGCGTGTAGAAGCGCTCACCGGTGCGCAGGTCGATCTCCCAGCTGCCGACGTCGGCGACCCGCTGGGCCTCCTCGAGACGGGCGAGCGCCTCGTTGGCCCGCGCGCCGGCCTCCGTCTGCTCGGCGACGTCGCGCGCCGCGCCGTAGATGACGCCGTCGGCGACGTTGGCTGTCGAGCTCCAGCGCAGCCACACGTAGTGGCCCTGCTTGTGCCGGTAGCGGTTCTCGAACTCGGGCGTCGCCCGTCCCGCGCGGACGGCGTCGAGCTCCTGCGCGGTGCGCGCCACGTCGTCGGGGTGCTGGAGGCGGTCGATCCGCGTCCCGGTCAGCTCCGCCGGCTCGTAGCCCAGAACGCGCGTCCAGCTGCGGTTGGCCCGCTGGATGCAGCCCTCGCGATCGACGATGACCAGCAGCTCCACGCTGAGGTCGAAGAACTGCGTCTCGGCGTTGACGGTCATTCCAGCAGCCCCGAGCGCATCGCCACCGCGACGGCCGCGGCGCGGTCGGAGACGCCGAGCTTCTCGTACAGGCTCTGGAGGTGGGTCTTGACCGTCGACGGGCTCAGGTGCAGGCGGCGGGCGATCTGCGGAGCCGACCCGCCCTCGGCGATGAGCCGCAGGACCTCCTGCTCGCGCGGGCTGAGCACGGCGCGGCGCTCGGTCTCGCGCAGCTTGATCTGAACCGCGAGGCCGGCCTGGACCTCCGGCGACAGCACGGTCTCGCCGCGGGCCACGGCGGCGACCGCGTCGAAGATCTCGGCCCGCTCGGCCTCCTTCGAGAGATACGCGGCGGCGCCCATCGCGACCGCGCGGTAGACGAGGTCGCTGTCGACGTGGGCCGACAGGAACACGACCCGGGTCGCGATGCGCTCGCGTTCGATCGCGTTGAGGACCTCGGGGCCGGTGAGCCCCGGCATCCGGACGTCGAGCACGGCGACGTCCGGCGTCAGACGCCGGATCTCGGGCAGCGCGACCCGGCCGTCGGCGGACTCCCCGACGAGCTCGAGGTCTGGACGCTCCTTGATCGCGCGCACGAGCCCTTCGCGGTACATGGGGTGGTCGTCGGCGACGAACACCCGGACGCGGCTCATGCCGCAACCTTATAACCGCTCAGCGAAGCGCAAGCAACCGCCGGCAGATGTCGTCCCGCGCGAGGTCCTTGCTCAGCAGAGCGCGGGCCCCGGCCGCCTCGGCGGCGGCGCTGAGCGTCTGCGTCGCGCTGCCGGTGAGCAGGACGACGTGGACGCCGCCCAGCTCCCGCAGCCGGCGGGCGAGCTCGAGACCGTCGAGGCCCGGCATGCGGACGTCGAGCAGCGCGACGTCGGGGGAGGCCTCGCGGACGATCGTCAGCGCCTCGACGCCGTCGGCGGCCTCGCCGACGAGGTCGAGCGTGCCGAAGCGGCGGATGGCGCGGGCCAGCCCCTTGCGGTATGTCTCGTGGTCGTCGGCGATGACCACGCGCAGGGCCGGGCGGGCGGCCGCCGGACCGCCTGCGTCCGTGGCCACGGTGAGATGCAGCACGGCGCCCATTCCGTCGCAAGCCGGCGCGCGACGCCATCGTCCGATCGGACGGTCGGCCGGGGGAGCTGGCACACCGTGTGCACGGGGTCCGCGCGGGGCGTCCGCATGACACCATCCCGGCGATGGACGGGATCGTCGCCGCGGGGCACCCGGTGTCCGCCGAGGCGGGAGCCGCCGTGCTGCGCGCGGGCGGCAACGCCGTCGACGCCGCGGTGGCGGCCTGCCTGGCGTCGTGGACCGCCGAGCCGCTGCTGACCGGCCCGGGTGCCGGCGGCTACCTGCTCGTGGCGGGAGCGGGGGAGACGCCGACGCTGCTGGACTTCTTCGTCTCGGCGCCGGCCGACGGCGCCCGCGCCGCGCTGGTGCCCGTCGACGTCTCGTTCGGCGACGCGACGCAGATCTTCCACGTGGGCGCCTCGTCGTGCGGCGTGCCCGGGACGCCGGCGGGCCTGGAAGAGGCCGTGCGACGCTGGGGCCGGATGGCGCTGGCCGACCTCGCCGCCCCCGCCGCCGAGCTCGCGCGGACCGGCGTGCCGCTCAACGCCGCTCAGGCCTACGTGTTCGAGATCCTCGAGGGGATCCTCCTGTCCTCGCCGCAGGCCCGCGGCCAGTTCGCTCCGGAGGGGCGCGCGCTGCGCGCGGGCGACGTCTTCCGCTCGCCCGCCCTGGCCGAGACGATCGAGCGCTTCGGCGCCGAGGGGGCCGCGCCGTTCTACGCGGGCGACCTCGCCGCTGCGGCGGTCGACTGCGTGGCCGGCCACGGCGGGACGCTGTGCGCCGCCGACCTCGCCGCCTACGCACCGATCGCGCGCGAGCCCGCGCAGGTCGCCTACCGCGGTCGCACCGTGCTCACCAACCCGCCGCCCTCGGCGGGCGGGACGCTGCTCGCGCTCGCGCTCGCCCAGCTCGATGCGACCAGCGGGCCGCCGAGTCCGGCCGACCTCGTCGGCGCGATGGCCGTCGCCCAGGCCGCGCGCACGCCGGACTTCGACGCCGGCCTGGACCAGGAGGGCTTCCTGGAGCGCTTCCTGGCCGCGCAGCTGGGGTCGACGACGCACGTCGCGGTGCTCGACGCCGACGGCCGCGCGTGCTCGGTGACGTGCACCAACGGCGAGGGTTCCGGGCTCGTCGTCCCGGGCACGGGCATCCACCTCAACAACGTCATGGGCGAGGAGGACCTCAGCCCGCTGGGGTTCTTCACGGCGCCACCGGGCCGTCGGATGCCGTCGATGATGGCCCCGACCGTGGTGCTGGGCGACGACGGCGTCGAGCTGGTCCTCGGCAGCGCCGGCTCCAACCGCATCCGCTCGGCGATCCTGCAGACGATCGTCGGAACCGTCGACCACGGGCTGGAGGCCCGCGCCGCGGTCGAGGCGCCGCGGCTGCACCTCGAGCAGGACGTGGTCTACACCGAGCCGGGCATCGACCCGGCCGGGCTCGACGACGGCGGCCGCACGGTCGCGCCGTTCCGCGCGCGCAACCTCTTCTTCGGCGGCGTGCAGGCCGTGGAGCGCGACGCGGCGACCGGCCGGCTGACCGGTGCGGGCGATCCGCGGCGGGGCGGCGCCGCGGTCGCGGCCTGAGGCTGGCCGCCCCCGGGTTGCGCGGCTCAGCGGACCGCCGACTCCATGACCGCGGCGACCGCGGCCTCGATCGTGTCGGGGTTGGCGGGCACCGGGACGCCGGCGACGAGGACGGTCGGCGTGCCGCTCACGCCGCGGGCCAGGGCGCGCTGGGTCACGTAGGCCGTCCACCCCAGGTAGGCGTGACCGGTGACGCAGCGCTGGAACGACTCGTCGTCGATGCCGACCGCCTGACCGATCACGACCAGCTCTACGTCGCTGAGGCCGGCGCCGCCCTCGGGCGGCTGGTTGGCGAACAGCGCGTCCTTGAACGGGGCGAACGCACCAGCGTCCGAGGCGCAGCCCGACGCCGACGACGCGCGGGAGGAGTAGCGGGTGGTCGACAGCTGATCCAGGAAGCCGAGCGGGTGGTAGGTGAGCGTCACCAGATCGTCGGCGACGAGCCGGGCCAGCGTGGCGCCCGAGCGCTCCTCGAACATGCGGCAGAACGGGCACTGGAAGTCGATGTAGGCGTCGATCGGCACGGGGCCCGAGCCCAGGACGATGCCGTCGCCGCTGTCGTTGGCGCCGGCGGGGACGCGGGCGGGACGGGGGATGTCGGAGACAGCCATGGTGCTGGCCCTAGGCCCGGCCGCCGGTGACGCAAGCCCGGCGGCGCTCGGTCAGGATGCGCCCGTGCCCCGCTGCGCGAACGCCGTCATCGCCGTCCTGCTCGCCGTCGCCGCGGTCGCCGCGACCGGCTGCAACGGCCCCCGGCCCGCCGACCTCTTCGTCGTGCAGCGCTCCGGGTCGATCACGGGCGCCAAGCTGAGCCTGCGGGTCATCGACGACGGCCACGTCTCGTGCAACCGCGGCGCGCCGAAGCCCATCAGCTCGGCGCAGCTGATCGACGCCCGCGAGCTGCGGCGCGAGCTCGACGGCGACCAGTCCAAGGAGCAGGTGGGGTTGGCCGAGCGGCACCTCGACCTCAAGCCCGGGGCGATCTCCACGCTGAGCTACCGGGTGCGCAGCGAGCAGGGCACGGTCGCCTTCAGCGACACGAGCCCGCGCCAGCCGCAGGCGTTCTACCGGCTGGCCAAGCTCACGCGCGACCTCGCCCGCGGGCCCTGCGGCCTGCCGCGCTGAGCGCGACTCCGGCCATCAGCAGCGCTGATGGGCGCGACAAGACATCATCATCGGAGCTGGCGTGGGCAGCTGGGACACTGCCTCCGTGTCTCCCCGCTCCTGGGTCTCGCTGGCCGTCACCGCCGCCCTCTGGGGCGCGTCCTACATGTTCATCAAGGTCGCCCTCGACGACGGCCTGTCGGAGGGCTTCATCATCTGCGCGCGCACGATCCTCGGCGCGCTCGTGCTGCTGCCGCTGGCCGTCCGGGCGGGCGCGGTGCCGCAGATCCTCGCTCGCCGCTGGTGGGCGCTCGCGCTCGCGGCGGCGCAGGTGATCGTCCCGTTCGGCCTGATCACCTTCGGCGAGAACCACGTGCCCTCGGCCCTGGCCGGGATCCTGGTCGCGACCTCGCCCCTGTTCGTCGCGCTGCTGGCCATCCGCTTCGACGCGGCCGAGCGCTCCCACGGCTGGGGCCTGGTCGGCGTCGTGCTCGGGATGGTCGGGGTCGTGTTGCTCTTCGGCGTCGACCTCAGCGGCGACGCCGAGACGCTGCTCGGCGGACTCATGATCGTGGGCTCGGGCGCCTGCTACGCGGTCGCGGTGCTCATCGCCAAGCGTGCGTTCACCGGCGTGCCGCCGGTCGGCGTGGCGGCCTCCAACCTGGTCATCAGCGCGGTCGCCTGGCTACCGGTGGCGCTGGTCTCGCTCCCGCATGCGGTGCCCGGGACCAACGCCGTGCTGGCGATGATCGCCCTCGGCGCGGGCGGCACGGGCCTGGCCTTCCTGTTCTTCTACACCTCGATCGCCGAGGTCGGCCCGGCCCGCGCCTCGGTGGTCGCCTACGTCGCCCCGGCGTTCGCGGTGGTCTACGGCGTGACGCTGCTCGACGAGCAGTTGACGCTGGGGACGATCGGTGGCCTGCTCCTGATCCTCGCCGGCTCGTGGCTGGCCGCGCGGGGCGGCACTCCACCGCCTCCTGACGCCGAGGTGCCGCTCACCCGAAGCGCACCTTCCCGTTCGAGCGCGCCCGAGCCTGCGCGCGCTCGATGAAGTCCAGCCGCCGCACCGCCGCGCGAAACAGCCGCGTCAACAGTCGCAGGCGCGCGTTCTCCGAGCGCAGGTCCAGCAGCCCCTGCTTGGCGTCGGGGCCGAAGTCGACGGTCGCCGCCATCTCGTAGGCGGTCAGCGGCTCGAGCACCTCGGGCTCGAGCACCTTGTCGGTGGCCTCGGTGACGAGGCTCCCGTAGGCCTCATGGGCGGCCTCGACCGCCGGCATGTCGGGGTGCTCGACCTGGTCGTCGAGGAACTCGACCTGGCCTGCGGGATACGTGTGGTCGAAGTGCTCCTCGACGAGGCGGAACGGACGGGTGCCGCGCGTGAGGATGTCGAGGCGGCCGTCCTCGTGGCGCTCCAGCACCTCGGTCACCTGCATCGCGCAGCCGGTGACGCGCAGCCCGTCCTCGGCCGCCCAGACGATGCCGAACTCGCGGTCCTCGTCGAGGCACTCTGCGATCATCGCCTTGTAGCGGTCCTCGAAGATGTGCAGCGGGACGATCTCGTGCGGGACGGCCACGAGACCGAGCGGGAAGAGCGGGAAGTCCTGCCGGAGCTCGCCCATGGGGCGAATTGTAGGTTGAGCCGCCTTCGCGCAAGCGCCGTATGACCTTGTGTGCACTCCACCGCCATCGTCTGGTTCCGGCGCGACCTGCGCGTCGCCGACCATCCGGCGCTCGTCGCCGCGCTGGAAGCGCACGAGCGCGTGGTGCCGCTCTACGTGCTCGACGACGCGCTGCTGCACGGCCGCTACGCCGGCGCGCCCCGGGTCGCGTTCATGCTGGGCTGCCTGCGGGCGCTGGACGGTGCGCTGCGTGAGCGCGGCTCGGGCCTGGTCGTGCGCCACGGGCGCCCGGAGGACGAGGTCGCCGGCCTGGCGCGCGAGCTGGGCGCGCGGACCGTCGTGTGGACCAGCGACGTCGCGCCCTACGCCCGCCGGCGCGACCGGCGTGTGACCGCGGCGCTGGAAGAGGCCGGCGTGGCCGCAGAGCCCCACGGCGGCGGCTACCTCGTCGACCCGTCGCGGCCGCGGACGCAGGGCGGCCGGCCCTACACCGTGTTCACGCCGTTTCACCGCGCGATCGCGGGCGTGGAGCGCCGCCCGGTGCACCGCGCGCCGCGGTCGCTGCCGCCGCTGCCGTCCGGGCTGCGCAAGGGGCGGCTGCCGGCGCTCGACGCGCTGGTGGTCGACGGCGCGGACGTCCCCGAGCCGATCGTGGCGCCTGGCGAGCCCGCCGCCCGTGCGGCGCTCGAGCGCTGGCTGGGCGACGGGATCGAGCACTACGCCGACCGCCACGATGGCCTGTCGGCGATCGGCACGTCGCTGCTCTCGCCCTACCTGCGCTGGGGCTGCCTCTCGGCGCGCGAGTGCGAGGAGCGCGCGCTGCGCCAGGGTGGCGAGGGCGCCGCGGCGTGGACGCGCCAGCTCGCCTGGCGCGACTTCTACGCCCACCAGCTGCTGCTGCATCCCGACAACGTCGGCCGCGAGTTCCAGCAGCGCTATCGCGACGGACGGCTGGCGTGGTCGGATGACGCGGAGGCGCTGGAGGCCTGGAAGGCGGGCCGCACCGGCTATCCGCTGGTCGACGCCGGCATGCGCCAGCTCGCCGCGACGGGGTGGATGCACAACCGCGCGCGGCTGGTCGTCGGCTCGTTCCTCACCAAGGACCTGCACGTGGACTGGCGCGAGGGGGAGCGCCACTTCGCCGCGCTGCTGCTCGACGGCGAGCCCGCGCAGAACAACGGCAACTGGCAGTGGATCGCCTCGACCGGCGCCGACCCCGCGCCGTACGTCCGCCGCCTGTTCAACCCGATGACCCAGCAGCGCAGGTTCGACCCCGACGGCACCTACGTGCGCCGCTGGGTCCCGGAGCTGGCCGGCGTGCCGGCGGCGCAGCTGGCAGAGCCGTGGACGATGAGCGACGCCGAGCAGCACGCCGCGCGCTGCGTGATCGGCACCGACTACCCGGCCCCGATCGTCGACCATGCGCTGGAGCGCCGGGCGGCGATCGAGCGCTACGCGGCGGCCGGGGATCGCTGAGCCGAGCACGGGCCGCCGGGCCCTCGCCGCTCAGCGCCGTCTGGCGTGGCAGGACAGCTTGAGGAAGCCGCAGCGGTCGACGCGCCCGATGATCGAGCTGCGGGCGACCGGGCCCCAGAAGCGGCTGTCGTCGGACTCGCCGCGGTTGTCGCCCATGACGAAGACGTGCCCGGCGGGGATGGTGATCGCGCGCGCGAACGTGCACCCGCCGCTGCGGTCACCGGCGCACTTGCGGAAGCTGGCGTACGGCTCGGCGAGCTCGATGCCGTTGCGCACGACGTGGCCCTGGTCGAGCGACAGGCGGTCGCCCGGCAGCGCGACGACGCGCTTGACGAACGTCACGCGGGCCGGGCCGCCGTCCGGCCGGCTGCACGGGGCGTCGGGCTGGCGGTCGGGCGTGGCGCAGCTGTCGTCGGCGCTGCCGGCGGGCGGGTGGAAGACGATGATGTCGCCGACGCTCGGCAGCGCGCCGCCGTCGTAGGCGTGCTGGTTGGCGGTGAAGTGCGACCCGATGCGCAGCGTCGGCACCATCGATCCCGACGGGACCCGGTAGGGCTTGCGTCCCAGGGCGCCGGGCAGCGTGAACATCGCCAGGAGTCCGATCGCCACGAGCGTGGCGAGGCCCAGGACCACCAGTACCACGCGCCAGCTGCGCGAGGATGGCGGACGGCGGGAAGCCGGGGAGAAGGAGCCTGAGACCGTGGAGGCGATGGCTGCGGTGGTGCCCGCTCTGCGGGCCGTCCGAACGTCCCTCGCGCCGGATCTGGCTAGGCCGGAGCCTTCTCCGCGGTGATCATCAGGTTGTAGAACATCGCCGGCGGCAGGCGCGGCTCGAGCAGGACGCGATCGACGTGCTGCAGGCCGATGTACCCGCGGAACGCGTACATCTTCCAGGCCCACGGCACGGTCTCGGGATCGGCGCTGGCTTCCAGCGCGCGGTTGGCCCAGCCGAACCAGTTGGCCAGCAGCTCCTCGCCGCGCACCCGGACGTCGGCGAAGCCCGCGGCGCGCGGACCGGCCGACAGCTGCTCGGGCGTGAAGGCGTGGACGTCGACCATCGACTCGAGCTGGTGGTTGACGGCGCCGCCGTCCTGGTGGCCCTCGCGCGCCGGGCTGGCGCGCATGACCCGGCGCCACGCCGGCGCCGCCCGCGAGGCCGCGCGCTTGGGCACGCTGGCGATGCGGTCGCCGTAGTGCGAGGGCTCGCCGGCGAACACCGCGACGCCGCCGGGCCGCAGCACGCGCAGGATCTCGCGCCACGCCTGATCGAGGTCGGGCAGGTGGTGCAGGACCGCGTGGCCGAGCACGAGGTCGAAGGAGCCGTCGGGGAAGGGCAGCGCTTCGGCGTCGGCGATGCGCGCGTCGACCTCGAGGCCGAGCCGCTGCGCGTTGGCCGCCAGCGTGTCGACCATGCCCTGGGAGATGTCGGTGCACGTGGCGTCGGTGATGACGCCGGCCTGCAGGAGGTTCAGCGAGAAGTAGCCGGTGCCGGCGCCGAGCTCGAGGCTGCGATCGAACGCGCGCAGCCGGCCGCCGAGCGCCTTGCGCAGCTTGCCCAGCACCTGGGTGCGGCCGATCTCGCCGAAGTCGATGCCCCACTTGGCGTCGTAGTCGGCGGCCGCGCCGTCGTGGTACCGGGTGTTGACGTCGCGGATCTCCTCCGCGGTGGCAGGGGCGGGGCTCATGAGGCGCGGCATGCTAGCCGAGACCCTCCGGCGGCAGGCCTCCGACGCAGGGCCCGGTGTACCGTCCCGGCGACCGATGTCCGAGCAGACCGAGCCCCAGCTGTACCTCCAGCGCGACCAGCCTCCCGGGGTGCCGCCGCTGGCGCTGACCGGGGAGCGGACGCTGCCCGACGTGCCGGAGGAGAACTACTGGTACCAGCGTCACCTGGTCGTCTACGAGTGGATCCGCGACCGCCTCGCCGGGCAGCGGATCATCGACATGGCCTGCGGCGAGGGCTACGGCACGGGCGTGCTGGCGCAGCGCGCCGCGTCGGTCGTCGGCGTCGACGCAAACCCCGAGGCCCACGAGCATGCGCGGCTGCGCTACACGGGGTCCAACATCCGCTTCGCGCGCGCCCTCGTCGAGACGTTCGCCGAGCTGGCCGACGCCGTCGTGTTCCTGCAGACCATCGAGCACGTCCAGAACCCCGACGAGGTGCTGGAGCGCTTCAAGGCCCTGGTCGCCGGCAGCCCGTCGCCGTGCGTGATCGTCTCCACGCCCAACGTCCTGACGCTCGCACCCGAGGGGGCCGAGAAGTCCGGCAACCCATGGCACGTCAAGGAGTACCGGCCGGAGGAGTTCCGGGCGCTGTGCGAGGCGCACTTCGCCCGCGTCGAGATGTACGGGTTGTTCCACGCCCGCAAGCTCGCGGTGCACGAGGTCGCGCTGAAGCGGCTGCGCTGGGATGACGTGCACGCCAAGCTGCAGATCACCAAGCGCTTCTATGACTGGTTCACTCCGGCGATCTCCGTGGCGGACTTCACGCTGACGGCCGACCGCCCGCTGGAGCGCGCGCTGGACTTCGTCGCCGTCTGCCGGCCATGAGCGCGGCCGGCGGTCGCCTGGCGATCGTCCTGCACACGCACATGCCCTACGTCGAGGGCTTCGGGACGTGGCCGTTCGGCGAGGAGTGGCTGTTCGAGGCGGCCGCGACGGTGTACGTGCCGCTGCTGGACCTGCTGGACGCGCGCGACGGCGGCGGCGTCACGCTGTCGATCACGCCGGTGCTGGCCGACCAGCTCGAGGCGCCGGGCGTGCAGGGGCGGTTGCTGTCGTTCCTGCGCGACCTGCGCGTCACCACCCACGAGCTGGACGCCGACGGCTGTCGCAGCGGCGGCGAGCCCGGCCTGGCCGACGAGGTGCAGCGGGCGGGCGGCGACTACGCCCGCGCCGCGGACCGGCTCGACGCGCTCGGCGACGGCGGCCTGGCCGCCGGCCTGCTGCGCCACGCCGCGTGGACCAGCTCGGCGACCCACGCGATCCTGCCGCTGCTGGCCACCGACGCCGGCGTGCGCCTGCAGCTGCGTGCGGGGATCGAGTCCCATCGCGCGCGCGCCGGCCGCTGGGGCGGCGGCCTGTGGCTGCCGGAGTGCGCGCACGCGCCGTGGCTGCATCCGCTGCTGGAGGAGGCCGGCGTCCACGCGACATGCGTCGACCTCACCGACGTCCTCCCCGATCCGCTGCGCCCGTTGGCGACCGCCGACGGTCCGCTGCTGGCGCCGCTGGATCGCGAGACGATCGAGCTCGTGTGGAGCGAGGGCGGCTACCCGGCCGCCGGCCCTTACCGCGACTCGCACCGCAGGACCGTCCACCACCACCATCCCTGGGCCAACGACGGAGCGGTCTACGACCGCGACCGCGCGCGGGAGCAGGCGGCGACCGACGCCTGGGACTTCGTGGCGCGCGTGCAGCGCCGCGTGGCGGGCGGCGGCCTGTCGGTCTGCGCGCTGGACACCGAGCTGCTCGGCCACCACTGGTACGAGGGGCTGGACTGGCTCGCCGCCGTGCTCGACGAGGCCGCGCGCGCAGGGCTCGAGGTCGTCGGCCTCGACGAGGCGCTGGCCGCCACCCCGGCCGCCGACGCGCCCGAGGACCTACCCACCACCAGCTGGGGCGAGCCGCGCACGCTCTGGACGTGGGATGGCCCGCAGGTCGCCGACCTCGCGTTCGCCGCTCGTGACGCTGAGCTCCGGACGCTGGCCGCCGCCGAGCAGGGCGGCGCGACGCCGCGGGCCGTCCGCGAGCTGCTGGCGCTCCAGTCCAGCGACTGGGCCTTCCTGGTGACCCGCGACATCTCGGGGCCGTATCCGCGGGAGCGCGCGGCCGGGCATCTGGCGTGTTTGGACGCGGCGCTCGCGGGGATGCATGGGTCGGCGGTGCGGAATCTGGCGCCGTTCGCGGATCCGGCGATGTTGTTGGCGCCTTAGGGCGAGGGCCTCTAGCGGGCTCAAGCCCACCGCAGCGTCTGCGGCGCCTCCCGCATCCGCAGCACCCGCGCCGGCGCCCCTGCGACCACCGCATCCGCCGGCAGGTCCTTCGTCACCACCGTGTTCGTCCCGATCACGCAGTTGTCGCCGACCGTCGCGCCGCGCAGGAAGCAGGCGCCGTAGCCCACCCAGACGTTGTGGCCGACGCGCACGTCGCGCTTGTAGATGCCCTGCTCGCGGATCGGCCGGTCGACCTCGGTGACGCCGTGATCGAAGTCGATCAACATGACCCGGTCGGCGAGGATGCACTCGCGCCCGACCGACACGTGCTGGAAGGCGGAGATCGTGCACTCCTGGCCGAGCACGGTCTTCGCGCCGATCGAGCACTCGCCCTCGTGCACGCGGATCTTGCAGCCGTGTCCGAGCCAGGACCAGCGGCCCAGGCGCAGGGTCGCGCCCTTGCCGACCTCGAGGGTCACCCCGGGGCCGATGAACGCGATGCCGTCGAGCTGCAGCCGGCCGCGCAGGCGCAGCTTCCACCAGGCCAGGCGCACCATGAGCCGGGCGTAGCGCCGGTTGAGCATGCCGTTGCGCGTCGCGAAGCGCAGCAGGGCGACCGGGCCGCCCGAGCGGGGCGGCGGATCGCCGCGCACGTGGAGCGGTGCGACGCCCCTGGGCGCGGGCGGGGACAGGACCGGTTCCACGCCCGCGGAGGCTAGCGCGGACGCGCCTGGCTCGACGCGCCGCGGGGGCGCCGCTCAGCCGGGCAGCGCCGCGGCGAAGCGCTCCAGCGCGTCGGCATCGCGCCAGGCCGGTCCATGGCCGAAGACCATCAGCCGCGGGTGCAGCGCGGCGACGCGGCGGATGGACTCGCGGTTGCGCGCGATGTCGAGCGTGAAGCGCTCCGGCGGCTCGTGCAGGCCCGGCC
>DASYLT010000201.1:0-9821 GCA_036009425.1 Baekduia sp.
GCGGGGCCGCCTAAGTGATCCGTCCGCGGACGAGAACGATGCACAGGATGCCGGAGTTGTGCACCACGCACTCACCTTGATTTCGGACTGCGCGTCCTTTCCTAGTATCCGTCGCCGATGCCCGAACGCGCGCGTATCAGACAGGAGTTCCGTGATCGGTTGAAGGCGCTGGAGCAGCGCTTGCGATCACAGTCCGCCGAGCCCTCCGACGAGGACGTCGAGCGTGACGCCGCGTCGCTGCGCCGGCTGCCCCGCGTGTTCGCCCCACCCGCGCCGAAGTCCTAGGCCGGCGCCTCGCGCGGCCCCGTGAGCACGACCGCGGTGCGTCGGCACGCCGCGGCGCGGGTACAGCACCACCATGGGCCTCCTGCTCTTCATCATCCTGCTCGCGCTGTCGGGCCTCGTCGTCGGGGCCCTCGGCCGCCTCGCCCTCCCGGGACCCGATCCGATGAGCATCTGGGCGACCATCGGCATCGGCCTGGTGGCCTCGTTGATCGCCGGCTTCGCCGTGTACGCGATCACGGGCGATCGCAACGGCGGGTCGTTCATCGTCAGCGTGCTCGTCGCGACGCTGCTGGTCTACCTCGTGCGCCGCTCCCGCGGCCAGACCGCCTGGTCGACGCGGCGCGATCCGCGCCAGACGCGGTTCTAGCGCAACCCTTCTAGGCCACGACGCGCAGCGCGGCGTGCTCGGCCGGCTCGCGCTCGCGATCGCTCCGGCCTGCGACAGCCCGGTGGCGCCGGTCGCGCGCGTCGGCATCGTCGGCGAGGATCGCCCGGCGCCAGCCCAAGAAGGCCCAGAGGTCGACGGCCAGGAACGCGAACAACGCCACGAGGATGCCGATCGCGACGCCGGCGCCGATGCGGCCGCGGTCGTGATCGGCCAGGCGCGTGTTCAGCGCGTAGGCGACGTCGGCGTCGGGGCGCACGAGCGGGGTGGCGCGGATGTCGTCGCGCAGGATGTTCCACGCGGGCTTCGGGCGCCCGTCGTAGGTGACCAGGCCCTTGTGGTGGATCGCGTTGCGGTCCTCGCCGCGCAGCTGGGCGCCGCCGTCCCACTTGGGCTTGACCGCGAACTCGCGCAGCGTCCAGTAGATCGCGCCGCTGAGCGTCGGGGCCTTGGCGACGGTCTTCAGCACGTCGCGCGTGTAGACCTCCTGGAAGGCGTAGGTCTGCTTCTCGGTCGCCGGGCCGGTCATCGTCGACTCGGCCCCGAACTCCGTCAGGACGAGGCCGGCGTCGGGGTACATCGCGCGCATGCCCTTCAGGTACGGGCCGAGCGATCCGATGTCGGCGGTCGAGTGACCCGGCTTGCCCGGGTACCAGCCGAAGTAGCTGTTGATGCCCAGCAGCTCGAACGCGGCGTAGGCCTGCTGGCGCGGGAAGCCCGGGTAGCTGAGGGTGTCGACCGCGGTGGGCAGCGTGGGGTCGAGGTCGACGGTCAGCGCCCGCGCGTCGCGCAAAAACGCGGCGGTGGACGGGACCTGGTCGGGGACGACCGACAGCTCGTTGGCGACCGAGTGCGTGATCGTCGACGGGTGGTTGCGCGTCGCCAGCACGGTCGCGCGCACCGTCGTCAGGGCGTCCTGGCGCTGGGCGTCGGTGAGCAGCAGCTTGTCGCGGTGGTAGATCGGCGCCTGGGTCCACACCAGGATCCCCGCCTCGTCGAGCTTGCGCTGCAGGCGCTCGTCGAGGGCGTAGTGGGCGCGCGTGACGTTGGCGCCGACGGTCTTGAGCTGATCGACGATCCCGGCCACGTCGGTGTCGGTCAGTGCGGGGCCGTGGCCGTCGACGTCCTCCTGGATCGAGGCGCCGCGCAGGTCGATCGGCGCCCCGTTGAGCTGCAGGAGCCCGTCGCGGACGGTGATCGTGCGCAGCCCGATGCGGGCGCGGTCGGTCTGCTGGACGCCGGCCGGCGACAGGGTGTCCAGCGCGGCGCCGTAGAGCTTGGCGTGGCCGGGGGCCCACAGCTGCGCGCCGCCCTGCACCGGCACGCGGAAGCGCACGCGGGCGGTCTCGCCGGGCGCCACCCAGCGGGCGGTCGCAGTCGCGCGTCCGGCCGGCGTGCCGTCGGGATCGCTGAGCCGCGCGGCCAGCCGCGGGCGGACGATGGTCGCGCCGCGGTTCTCGACGGTCGCATCGACGAGCACCGACCAGGAGCACTTGCCGCCGCCGTCCGCGCATCGCTGCTGCGGCAGAAACCCGGCGTCGTGGGTCACGAGCGTGCCGAGGGGCACGAGCTGCGCCGGGCGCGTGATGCCGCCCCAGTTCCACCAGCCCTCGCGCGGCTCCTTGGCCTTGTGGTTGTCGGCGCGGACGACGAGCTCGTGGCGCCCGCCGTCGGCGAGTTGCGGCAGCGCGACGGTGAACGGCGCGTAGGGATCGTGGTGCTCGGCGATCCGCCGGCCGTCGAGCCAGATCTGGGCGTCGCGGCGGACCTGCTCGAAGCGCAGGCCCCAGCCGAAGCCGGCCGGCGTCGCGCGCGGCGCGGTCAGCGCGATCCGGTACCAGCCGGTCTCGCCGTGGAAGGTCCGGTCGTCGGGACGCGGGTCGAAGACGTGGGGCAGCTTGACCGGCGCCCACGCCGGGTCCCCCTGCCCCTGGGACCACCGCTCGCCCAGCCCGCGGCCGCCCGGGTCGGGCGCGTACTGCCAACCGGCGGCGTCGAGATCGACCGCATGCGGGGGGGCCGGAGCGGCGGCGGCCGCCGTGCCGGCCGCGGCGACGCACACCAGCGCAGCCATGGACAGGCAAGCGGTAAATCGTCGCACTACGGCAGGGATCATCGCTGAAGCATCGGCAGACGGCGGATCTGACTCCAGAGCGGCGTTCGTCCGCGCGCCGACTACTCCTGCTTCGCCATACCTGCCAAACGCGTCGCAAGGCGCCCCATCCCGAGCTTCTCCGCGGCCGCGGAGGCGCCCGCGAAGTCGGTCGGAGCGTCGGAAGGCCATGTCACTGGGATCGGCTGCAACGTCGCGATCTTGCGGAAGTCGCGGAGCTCGTCAGCCTGATTCCGGAGCGCTGCGGCGATCTTCGGCCGCTCGTCACGGGCGTTGGCGATCGCCGTCTCGAGGTCGCCGTGGACGCGCAGCAGCTCGCCCGCGGTCTTCTCGCCGATGCCCTTGGCGCCCGGCAGGCCGTCGGACGGATCGCCGCGCAGCGCGATGAAGTCGGGCACCTGCTCGGGGCGGATCCCGTACCGCGCCTTCACGCCGGGCACGTCGACGACCTCGGGGCCGTCCTTGCCGCCGCGCGGGAACAGGACCGTCACGTCGTCGCCCACGCACTGGAACATGTCGCGGTCGCCGGTGAACAGCACGGCGGTGCCGCCCGCGGCGACCTCGGCCTGCGCGTAGGCGCCCAGCAGGTCGTCGGCCTCGAGGTCGCCGGCGTCCTCCCAGCGCCAGCCGAACGCACCGAAGAAGCCCGGGGCCGCCGCCCACTGCGGGGCGAGCTCGTCGGGGACCGGCGGACGATCGCCGTGGTAGGGCGCAAACAGGTCGGTGCGGTAGGTCGCCGCCTCGGCTCCGGTGCAGAGCACCACGGCGCGCGGCCTGTAGCGCTCGACCACCCAGAGCACCTGGTTGGCGAAGCCCAGCAGCGCGTTGACCGGCGTGCCGTCGGCGCCGGTGATGGACTTCGGCAGGCCGTAGAACGCGCGGTACAGGATCGACGGCGCGTCGACGGCGAGGAGGGGAGGCGGCATTGCGCCCTACTCTGGCATGAGCCTCCGCCGTCTCGCCGCCGTATCCCCGCACGCATGCCCAAGATCCCCACCAGCCGCCTGGCCCGCACCGCTCGCTTCGGCGGGCTCGTCGCCGGGCAGAGCGCGCGCTGGGCCGGCACCCAGGCGGCCAACCGGCTGCGCAGCGACGACGAGGCCGAGGCCGCCGACGCCAAGCGCGCGCTCGCGCTGGCCGACGAGCTGGTCACCCAGCTCGGGCAGATGAAGGGCGCGGCGATGAAGCTCGGCCAGGTGCTCTCCACCGTGGACTTCGACATGGTCCCCGAGGGCGAGCGCGAGGCCTTCAAGGAGAAGCTGTCGGCGCTGCGCGACGATGCGCCCCAGGTTTCCTTCAAGAGCATGAAGAAGGTCCTGCTCGACGATCTCGGCGGATCGCTGGACGAGCACTTCGCCATGTTCTCCGAGGAGCCGGTCGCCGCCGCCTCGATCGGCCAGGTCTACCGCGCCACCCTGCACGACGGGCGCGACGTCGCCGTCAAGGTCCAGTACCCGGGCGTGGCCGAGGCGGTCGAGACCGATCTGCGCAACGCCGGGATGCTCCTTCCGCTGGTCAAGCGGCTGGCGCCCGGCCTCGACGCCAAGGCGATCCTGCGCGAGCTGCGCGACCGGATCGGCGAGGAGCTCGACTACGAGCTCGAGGCCCAGAACCAGCGGCGCGTCGTCCGCGCGTTCCGCGACCACCCGTTCATCCGCGTGCCCGAGGTCGTCACCTCGATGTCCACGCGCCGCGTCCTCATCACGGAGTTCGTCGACGGGCGCGGCTTCGGCGCCGTCAAGCAGCTTCCCGAGGCCGAGCGCGACCGGTTCGCGGAGATCTGCTTCCGGTTCTTCTACGGGTTGCTGCGTCGCGAGCGCACGGCCGCCGGCGACCCGCACCCGGGCAACTACCTGCTGTGCGACGACGGCCGGGTCTGCTTCCTGGACTTCGGCCTGATCCGCCGCATGGACGCCGACTATCTGGACGGCGAGCGGGCGCTGGCCCAGGCGGTCATCGCCGGCGACGCCGCAGAGGTGCACCGCTGGATGGCGGAGCTCGGCTACCTGCCCGATCCCGAGGCGTTCGACCCCGAGCGGGTCCTCGGCCAGCTCGCGACCGCCGGCGAGTGGTACTTCACGATCGGCTTCCGCCGCCTCGACCCGGAGTACGTGCGCAACGCCATGGAGATCTCCGGGTCGCCGGCCTCGCCGTTCTTCGACGAGATGCGCCGCCAGACGATCCCGCCGCAGGCGCTGCTGCTGCGCCGCATGGAGGGCCTGCTGTTCAGCGTGCTCGGCGAGCTGCGCGCCGGCGCCGACTGGGGGACGCTCGCGCTGGAGTACATCGCGCAGGAGCGGCCGTCGACCGAGCTCGGACGCGCCGAGGCCGACTGGCTGGCCGCGCAGTCATAGACTGCCGGCCATGGCAGCCACGGTCATCAACGGGCTCGAAGAGCTCAAGAGCAGAGTCGGGCAGGAACTTGGGGTGTCGGACTGGCACGAGGTCACCCAGGAGGCGGTCGACGCGTTCGCCGACGCCACGGGCGACCACCAGTGGATCCACGTCGATCCCGAGCGCGCCAAGGACACGCCGTTCGGCGGCACGATCGCCCACGGGCTCTACACCCTGAGCCTGGGCCCGCAGTTCTCCTACGCGATGTTCACCGTCGACGGGATCGCGTTCGGCCTCAACTACGGCTACGCGAAGGTGCGCTTCCCCGCGCCGCTGCCGGTGGGCTCCAAGGTCCGGATGCGCGCGACGCTCGCCGAGGTCCACGACGTGCCCGGCGGCGTGCAGTTCACCGTCACGCAGACGTTCGAGCGCGAGGGCGGCGACAAGCCGGTCTGCGTCGCCGACTCGCTCTCGCGCGTCTACGGCGGCTGAGGCGCTGCGCGGCGTGGACGACCGCTCGCCCTTCCATCCCTACGGCGCGCCCGTCGTGCTCCCGCGCGGTCCGCACGGGCTGGACCGCGAGGTCGTCCTGGCCTCCCAGCGCGGCCGGCTGCTGACGGCCTTCGTGGCCCAGGCCGCCGACCGCGGGGTGAGCGCGGTGACGATCAGCGACATCGTCCGCGTGGCGGGCACCGCCAAGCGCACCTTCTACGAGCACTTCCGCGACAAGGACGACTGCTTCCTGCAGGCCTTCGACGTCGCGTCGGAGATCGTCGTCGGCGCGCTGGTCGACGCGGTCGCGGCCGAGCCGGACCCGGTGCGGCGGATCGAGTGCGGCGTGCGCGCCTATCTGGGCGCGCTGGTCGCCCATCCGGAGTTCGCGCTCCTGTTCCTCACGCACATGCGCGCGGCGGCCCCGCAGCTGGCCGACCGCTATACGGAGTGGGTCGAGATGCTCGCCGGCGCGCTCGTGCAGTGGCGTCGCGAGTCGAGAGAGACGCGCCCCGACGTGCCGGAGCTCTCGCGTCTGCAGGCGCTCGCCGGGATCGCGGCGGTCAACGAGATCGTCGGGCTGACGCTGCACGCCGACGGCGTCGAGGGCATCGGCGCGGTCACCGACGAGCTGGTCGCACTGACCGTGACGTTCCTGACGGCCGACGCTGGGGCGCGCCCGGGAGGCTAGGCCCGCGCGAACGCGAGCGTCGGCACGCCACGCTCCCGGGTGTGGTCGAGCTCGAAGTACGGGCGCACCTCGAAGTCGCCCAGGCGGCGCACGAGCGTGCCGGGGAAGCGGTGGCGGCGCGTCAGGTACAGGCGCACGTCGGCGTTGTAGATGCGGCGCGCGGCCTGGATCTCGTCCTCGATGTCGCCGAGGCGCGCCTGGAGGTCGACGAAGTCGGCGGCGGCGCCCAGGCCGGGGTGGCGCTCGGCCAGCGCGCCGACCGCGGCGATCCCGGCGACCAGGCGGCGCTCGGCGTCGGCGCGCTCGAACGGCGTGCTGGCCGCGTCGGCCTGCTCGCGAGCCGAGCCGACGCGGGCCAGCGTCTCGGCCTCGCCGCCGGTCTCGGCCTGCACGGCCGCGACGAGCGCGGGCAGCAGGTCGTGGCGTCGCTGCAGCTGGACGTCGATCGCGGCCCACGTGGCGTCGACGGCGTTGCGAGCCGCGGTCAGGCCGCGCCACGACGCCACCGCCCAGAGGGCGGCGAGCGCGAGCACCGTCAGCGCGAGCGAGACGCCGGTCATACCCTCGCGATCGGCCCTGACCGCCCGGTCCTGAGCCTCCGGGGCCCGAACTCAGCGAACGTTGACCGCGGGGCCCGCGATGTCGCCGAGGGCGACGCGGTAGGCCCCCGGCCCGGGCAGCGAGGCGGCGTAGCTCCCGAACCGGCGCACGGTCGTCGTGCCGACGGTGCGCCAGCGCCCGGCGTCGCGGCGCTGGACCTTCAGCGTCCGGCCGCGCGTGGCCGGCCGGATCGAGCCGGTGAGGACCTTCTTGGGCAGGCGCGCGATCGACGCGGCCTGCCCGCCGGTGGTGTCGACGCTCGCCGGCAGCGCGCTGCCGCCGCTGCCGCCGTCGGTGGTTGCCCCGGGGGTCGTGGTGCTCGCCGGCGCGGTGTCGCCGGGGGCCGGGTCGCCGTCGCCCGCGCCGGTCTTCGGCTGCTTGGCGTCGGACGAGATGTAGGTGAACGACGCCCACGTGTCGAACAGGCCGAACCGCTTGCGCAGCTCGGGCCCGGTGATCGGCGTGACGCCGTTGGTGCCATCGATCTCGGCGCGCACGATGCGCGGCGACGTGCCGCGCTGCAGCACGGTGATGCCACGGAGGCGGCCGCGGACCAGGCCCTTGAGCTTGGACTGCGCGGCCGACTGCGAGAACGTGAACGGTCCCCAGGTGTGGCGCGGCGAGACGGAGTCGTACGGATCGTCGACGCCCTTCAGCCACGGGCGCGGCAACGCGCCGACGAACGAGAACTCCACGTTCTCGGTGTGGCCGCCGGAGGTCGAGAAGAAGTAGGTGGTGACCGGCTGGCCGCCCTGGGTGACGACCTCGCCGGTGGTGGCGGCGATCGCGGCGTCGGTGCTCGGCAGCTCCGCCGCCACGCCCTTGTACATCTGCGAGCGCGTGTCGGCGTACTGGTCGATGCCGTCGGTGGTCGAGCCGACGTTGGACGTGACGGCGTAGGAGCGGGCGGCCACGGCCTGCGCCTTGAGCGCCTCGGCAGGCCAGCTCGGAGGGCTCTCGGCCGAGACGACGCCGCGGACGTAGTCCTCCAGCCCCACCGCGTTGATCGCCATGACCCCGCTCGACGACGGCCGGACCTCGATCGCGCCGCGGTAGGTGCCGTCGCGCAGGCCGTTGGCGGCCGAGCCGCGGAGCTTGACCGCGCCGCCGCTGGGCGCCGCGAAGCGCAGCGGCGCGTCGTAGGTGCCCATGTGCCGGCCGCTGGGGGAGATGAGCACGACGCGCCCGCCGGCGGCGCGCTGGGCGCGGTAGGTGCTCGTCGGCTTGAGCTTGCGCGGGCCGGCCGCGACGACGCCGGTGACCACGACGCTGCGGCCGCTCTGCAGCAGCACCCGCACGTCGGGCTTGGAGCTCAGCTGCGTGACCTGCGTCTGCTCGTAGTAATGGCCGAGGATGTCGCGGTAGGACGACCCGTGCTGGGCGAAGCCCAGCGCCCCGTACTGGCTCATGCCGATGCCGTGGCCGAAGCCGTGGCCCTTGATGACCAGACGGCTCGCCGCCGACGCCGAGGCGGCGCCACCGAGCGCGATCAGCACCGCGAGCGAGAGGGCGGAGGCGATCCGGCGCATGCCTCGTGCAGAACGCGGGCAGGCAGGGGGAGTTGCGGTGCTAGGTTCGGTCAGCATCGGGCGGTCGAGCAAGTGGAGGGTAGGGAACACACGTGGCCAAGCGGCGAGCTTCTGACCTCTTCGTCGAATGCCTCGAGGCAGAGGGCGTCAAGTACGTCTTCGGCATCCCGGGCGAGGAGACGCTGGATCTCAACCAGTCGTTGGCCAACTCCTCGGTCTCCTTCATCCCCGTTCGACACGAGCAGGGCGGGGCCTACATGGCCGACATGTACGGGCGCCTGACCGGGCGGGCCGGCGTCTGTCTGGGAACGCTCGGCCCCGGCGCGATGAACCTCGTCACCGCGATCGGCGACGCGTTCCTGGATCGCGCGCCACTCGTGGCGCTCACCGGCCAGGCCGACCTCGAGCGGATGCACAAGGAGTCCCATCAGTTCATCGACCTGGTCGAGCTGTTCCGGCCGATCACGAAGTGGAACGCGCGCGTCACCAGCCCCGAGATCGTGCCCGAGGTCGTCCGCAAGGCGTTCAAGGTCGCCGAGTCCGAGAAGCCGGGGGCGACGCACCTCGAGCTGCCCGAGGACGTCATGGCCGCCGAGGTCGACGCCCGGCCGTTGCCGCGCCGGCGTCCGGTCAAGCCCGAGCCGAGCGCCCGCGAGCTGCTCAAGGCCGCCGACCTGATCCGCGGTGCGATCAACCCGGTGGCCTTGGCCGGCAACGGGGTCGTCCGCGCCGGCGCGGCGCCCGCGCTGCGCGAGTTCTGCCGGGCGACCGGGATCGCCGTCGCCGAGACGTTCATGGGCAAGGGCGTGCTCGACTTCGAGGACCCCAAGGCGCTGGGCACCGTGGGACTGCAGGCGCGCGACTACGCGCTGGCCGGCTTCGAGGACGCCGATGTCGTCATCGCGATCGGCTACGACCTGGTCGAGCACGCGCCCAAGCATTGGAATCCCGGGCGCGACAAGAAGATCGTCGTGGTCGACTCCCAGCCGGCGGAGATCGACGAGTTCTTCACGCCCGAGGTCGAGCTGGTCGGCGACGTCTACCACGTGCTCACCCGGCTGGCCGAGGAGTGCCGCGACGTCCCGCACTCCGGCGGCTCGCCCCGGCTGCGCGGCCTCGTCGAGGGGCGCCTGCGGGCGGCGGCGGGCGACGACCACTTCCCCATGCAGCCGCCGCGCGCGCTGTACGAGATCCGGCGGGCGCTGGGGCGAGACGACATCCTCATCTCGGACGTTGGACTCCACAAGCTGTGGATCGGCCGCATGTTCCCGGCCCATGAGCCCAACACGGTGATGATCGCAAACGGCCTTGCAGGCATGGGCTTCGCCGTGCCCTGCGCGGTCGCCGCCAAGCTCGTCCACCCGGGCCGGCGCGTGGTCACCGTCAACGGCG
>DASYLT010000202.1:0-8246 GCA_036009425.1 Baekduia sp.
GCTGCTCGACGACGGTCGCCTGACCGACGGCGAGGGCCGCACGGTCGACTTCACCAACGCGGTGATCGTCATGACGTCCAACCTGGGGGCCGGTCGCGCCAAGCGCGGGATCGGGTTCACCTCGGCGGCGGCGCCCGGCGATGACGAGCGCATGCAGGCCGCGGCGAAGGCCGCGTTCCTGCCCGAGTTCCTCAACCGCATCGACGAGGTCGTCACGTTCTCGTCGCTGGACGAGGAGCACGTGCAGCGCATCGGCCGGATGATCGTCGACCGCGTCGCCGGCCGCCTGCTGCAGGAGCGGCGGATCGTGCTCCACGTCACCGACGAGCTCGTCGCCCGCCTGGCGACCGACGGGTTCGACGAGGAGTTCGGCGCCCGCCCGCTGCAGCGCCACGTGCGTCGCACGCTGGAGCGTGAGCTGACCCGGGCGATCCTGACCGGGACGCTGGCCGACGGTGCCACCGTCACGGCCGGCGCAGGCGAGGACGGCGCGGTGACCCTCGAGGTCGCCGAGTCCGAGTCGGTGGCGCTCGTCGCCGCGGCCTAGTCCGCCCCGCGCGAGCGGGACGCCACCACGTCACGAAGGGCCGGTGCCGAATGGCGCCGGCCCTTCGTCGTTCTCGGGTCCAGTGATGGGTTCCCGGTCAGGCACCCGGGGTAGGCGGGTCAGCATGGCGACCGACATCACGACCGACCGCCTCCGCGAGCTCGCCGAGACGCGCAGCGCGCAGGGCAAGGTCCTCAGCGTCTTCATCAACCTCGACCCGCGGGAGTTCGCCGCTCCTCCCGCCCGGGCGACCGAGATCAGCTCGGTCATCGACGAGGCGTCGCGGACGATCCGTGACCACGGAGCGCTCACCCACGACGAGCGCATGGCGCTCGGCCGCGACGTGGAGCGGGTGCGCGAGCAACTGCGCGCCGGCCTCGACGCCGACGGCGCCCGCGGCCTGGCGGTGTTCGCCTCCGAGCCTGCCGGGCTTTTCGAGATCCTCAAGCTCCCGCGTCCCGTCGCCACGAAGGTCGCGATCGCCGATCACCCCTGCGTCGAGCCGCTGGCGCAGATCGGCGCCGGCGAGCTGTGGTGGCTCGTGCTCGTCGACCGCCGCCGCGCTCGGCTGCTGGCCGGCACGATCGACGGGCTCGTCGAGCTCTGGCGCCAGGACGACGAGACCAAGGGTCAGCACGACCAGGGCGGCTGGTCGCAGTCGCGCTACCAGCGCAGCATCGAGAAGGAGGTCGAGGACCACCTGCGCGCCGTCGGCGCCGAGCTGCAGCGCCGGCTGCGCAGCACGCGGATCGCCGGGCTGCTGCTCGGCGGGTCCAAGGAGAACGTCGCCCAGCTCGAGTCGCTGCTGCACTCCGACGTCGCCAAGTGCGTACAGGGCCATTTCGACGTCGACGTGTGGAACTCGACCGCGGACGAGGTGCTGGCGGCCGCCAGTCCGGTGCTCGAAGAGCTCGGCGCCCGGAGTGACGAGGAGCTGCTGCAGAAGATCGACGAGGGCCTCGGGAAGGGCGGGCGCGCCGCTGCCGGGCTCGCCGACGTGCTCACCGCCGTGCACGAGCGCCGCATCGACACGCTGGTCGTCCAGGAGGGCTTCAACGCCATGGGCACGCGCTGCCCGCAGTGCGGCTGGCTCGGCGTCAGCGCCGGCGGCCAGTGCCCCGCCGACGGCACGCAGACCGACGTCGTCGACAACATCGTCGAGGTGGCCGTGGGCCGGGCGTTCGGGCAGAACGCGCGGGTCCGGTACCTCCCGCTGACCGACCCGGATCTCGAGCAGAAGGGCTCGATCGCCGCGCTGCTGCGGTTCTAGCCGCCAGGAGACTGCTAGGCGAGGTCTTCCGCCAACACGTGGATCGTGGCGATCGTCGGGTCGGCCGCGCCGTGCAGGCGCGCGCCCGACGTCACGAGCTCGCGCAGATAGGCCGCCGTGTCGGCGGTGATGCGCTCCCCGGGCAGCAGCGCCGGGATGCCCGGCGGGTAGCCCGCGATCGACTCGCACGAGATCCGCCCGACGGCGTCCTCCAGCGCGACGACCTCGGACCGCCCGAGGAACGCGTCACGCGGTGAGACGACCATCGTGTCGTGCAGCGCCTCGGGCGGACGCACCAGTGCCTGGACGGCGCCCGGCCGGCTGATGCGCTTGACGATCTCGTCCACGTCGCCGGCGAAGCGCACCAGCGCGTCGGCGGGCTGGCCCATGCCGAGCACGCAGACCATCGTCGCGACCGTCGCCAGCTCGGGCTGGACGTCGTAGGCGTTGCGCAGGGCGTCAGCGACCTCGTAGCCCGTGCAGCCCGTCCCGCGCGTGTCGAGCACGAGCCGCAGGGGGTCGTAGGCCGCGACGCCCGGGCGCCCGACGAAGTCCTCGCCGATCGTCGCGATCCCCGGCGTGGTGGCGAGCTTCTCGCGCGTCGCCCGCGCCGCGGCGATCGTCTCGTGCAGCAGCGCCTCGCCGTGCACGGCGAGCTGCCGGCGCGCCGCGTCGAGCGACGCCATCAACAACGACGACGGGCTCGTGCTGCGCAGCAGCCGCAGCGCGACCCCGACCCTCGCCGGGTCGATGCGGCCGGTGGCCGCGACGTGGAGCATCGCGCTCTGTGTCAGCGACCCGACGATCTTGTGCGTGCTGGTCAGCACGGCGTCGGCGCCGAGGTGCAATGCGCTCTCAGGCAGGTCGGGGTGGAAGCCGAAGTGCGGGCCCCACGACTGGTCGACGACCAGCGCCACGTCGCGGCGGTGGGCGACCTCGGCCAGCGCGGCCACGTCGGCGGCCATGCCGTAGTAGGTCGGCGAGACCAGGAACACGACGCCCGCGTCGGGGTCGGCGGCCAGCGCGGCGTCCAGCGCCTCGGGCGTGACGCCGTGCGCCATCCCGAGCTCCTCGTCGTAGGCCGGCGACACGAACGACGGCAGCCCGCCGCTGAGCACCAGGCCGTCGACGACCGAGGCATGGGAGTTGCGCTGCGCGACGACGTGCGCGCCGAGCGGCGCCAGCGCCAGGCACAGCGCATGGTTGCCCTGCGTGGCGCCGTTGGTCAAGAACCACGTGCGTGCCGCGCCGTAGGCCTCGGCGGCCAGCGCCTCGGCGCGCTCGAAGGGCGAGGGCGATGGGCCGATGTCGACGCCGTGGACGTCCTGGGGGATGTCGATGGCGAGCGCGCTGTCGCCCAGGGCGTGGCGCAGCCCCGGGTCGGCGCCCGGGCCGCCCTTGTGGCCGGGGACGTGGAAGCGGCCGGGACCGCGGAAGCCGTAGCCGACGACCGCGTCGAGGTAGGGGGCGGTGGGCTGCTCGCTGGGCCCCGAGGCCGGCGTCTCGGCGGCGCTCACCTCTAGCCCGCGGCCTTGAGGAGGTACTCGCGCACGAACCCGTCGAGGTCGCCGTCGAGCACACGCTGGGCGTCGCCCATCTCGCGGTCGGTCCGATGGTCCTTGACCATCGTGTACGGGTGCAGGACGTAGGACCGGATCTGCGACCCGAAGTTCACGTCGAGCGTCTCGCCGCGCTCCTTGGCGATCTCCTCCTGGCGCTCGCGCTCGTAGCGCTCCAGCAGCTTGGCCCGCAGCATCTTCATCGCGGTGTCCTTGTTGGCCGACTGCGAGCGCTCGTTCTGGCATTGCACGACGATGCCGCTCGGGCGGTGGGTGATCCGCACCGCCGAGTCGGTCTTGTTGACGTGCTGGCCGCCCGCGCCCGAGGCGCGGTAGGTGTCGATCTGCAGGTCGTCGGAGTCGATCTCGACATCGCCGGTGTCCTCGATGACCGGCGCCACCTCGACCCCGGCGAACGCGGTCTGGCGGCGCGACTGCGCGTCGAACGGCGAGATCCGCACCAGCCGGTGGACGCCCTGCTCGGCGTTGAAGAGGCCGTAGGCGTTCTCGCCCGCCGCCCGGAACGTCGCGGACTTGATGCCCGCCTCCTCCCCCGCGCTGGCCTCCAGCAGCTCGACCTTGAAGTCGCGCGACTCGGCCCAGCGCATCATCATCCGCAGCACCATCTCGGCCCAGTCCTGGGCGTCGGTGCCGCCCGCGCCGGCGTTGACGGTGACGAGCGCGTCGCCGGCGTCGTAGGGGCCGGAGAAGAGGCGCGCCTCCTCGAGGGCGGCGAGGCGGTCCTCGATCGAGCCGAGCTGCTCGATCAACTCGGTGGCCATCTCCTCGTCGTCCTCGGCGAGCTCGACGAGCCCGTCGAGGTCGTCGACGTCGGAGGCCAGCTCCTGGAAGGCCTTGAGCTTGCGCGTGGTCCGGGCGTGCTGGGCGGAGACCTTCGCGGCGGCGTCGGAGTCGTCCCAGAAGCCGGGCGCCTGCATCTGCCCTTCGAGCTCGGCGGCGGTGCTCGCGAGGGCGTCGGGATCGGTGCTCTCGCGCAGCCGGTCGAAGCTCGCGCGGATCGCGCTCAGGCGCTGGGGTGTGGGGGTGTCGGCAGCGGTGGCCATGCACCATCGAGGGTATCCGCTCGGCTGTGCGCTGCGCCGTCAGCGCCAGCGCTCGAGGCGCTGGTCGTCGGGCACGGAGCCGGCGCCGCGGGCGGGCACGCCGAGGACGCGAGCGCCGGGCGGGACGTCGCGGGTGACGACGGCGCCTGCCCCGACGAACGCCTCCTCGCCGACCTCGACGCCGGGGGTCAGCAGGACGCCGCCGCCGACGCGACAGGCGCGGCGCAGCGTCGGCCCGACCAGCGGGGCGTCGCGCGCCACGCGCCCCATCGTGTCGTCGTTCATCGTCGTCGTGCCCGGGCCGACGAAGACGTCGTCCTCGACGACCGTCCAGCCGGTCAGCCAGACCGACGCCTGGATGCGGACCCGCGCGCCGACGGCCGCCTCGACGCCCAGCGCGCTGCCCCGCCCGATCACCGTCCCGGGCCCGACGGTGGCGCCCTCGCGCACGTGCCCCTGGTCCTCGACGACCGTGCCCGCGCCGATGCGCGCTCCGGCGAAGACGACGGCACCGGTGCAGACCGTGGCGCCGCGCTCGACGACGAGCGGCACGACCTCCCCGGGCGCGGCCTGCGGCGAGCTGGAGTAGCGGCCCAGCACCGCCGCCTTGCCGAGCACGACGTGGTCTTGGACGGTCACGCCGTCCTCGAGCACGACACCAGGGTGGAGGACCACGTTGACGCCGATCGTCACGCGCTCGCCGATCTCGACGCCCTGGCCGACCCAGAGGTTCGGGGCGCGGTCGGACCGGCGGAGGGCGGCGGCGCTCATGGGCGGCGGCCGCGCACGGCGCGGAGGTGCGCGAGCGGGAGCAGGAGCCGGTTGAGCGCGCGCCAGCGGCGGGTGCCGGCGACGGCGGCGAAGGCCGCGCGGGCGTTCTTGGCGGCTGCGGCGTGCGCCTCGGCGTCGCGCCAGGCGCGGGCCTCGGCGGCGGCCGCGGCGTCGGCGCGGGCGGCCTCGCGGTCGGCGCGCGCCGCCTGGGCGAGGGCGTCGGTGCGGGCCTCGTCGCGCTCGGTCGCCGCGCGGTGCGCCTCGACCTGCATCACGAAGGCGTGGCCGTCGGCGCGCTGGTAGAGCCGGACCATGCGCGCGAGCTCGCGCAGCGGCGCGTCGACCGGCGGTCCCGGCTCGTCCACGACGCTGCGCAGCACATCGACCAGCGCGGCCGCGTGCTTGGTCGCGGCGTGGTGGGCGACGACGTAATCGCGATGCCCGAGCGCCGCCGCGGGGTCGTAGCGCGCGAGGTCGGCGGTCAGGCGGTCGAGGTCGACCGCGACCGGCATGCTCTGGCCGCCGAAGTTGTCGGTCGCCAGGCGCGCCCGGTTCTCGGCCGTCACCCAGCCCTCGCCGCCGTTGTGGTCGTAGACGTAGGCGGCACGGCCGCAGGCCATCGCCTCGGCGATGACCCGCGCCTTCCCGAAGACGACGTCGGCCCCGTTGAGGACGACCTCGGGCCGCAGCGTCTGCGTCTCGCCGTGGGTGCCGACGTGGCGCAGCTGGAGGCCGGCGCGGCGGCAGGCCTCGGCGAGCAGCTCGGCGCGCGGCCCGGCCACGTAGTTGCCCAGGGTCAGCGCCACACGGGGGCGGTCCGGCAGCGGGCGCAGCGGCTTGAAGCGCTCGACGTCGACCGGCTGGGTCAGCCGGACGATCCGGTGAGGGCCGGGCAGCGCGCGCACCCGCTCGTCGACGCGGTCGTAGAGCGTGACGACCGCGCCGACCACGCCGGGGATCGCCGGCGGGAGCTGGAAGTCGAAGACGTCGCTGTGGGCGACGTACACCTGCGGCACGCCGGGGTGCGAGGCGGCCAGCTCGTAGGCCGAGCCTGCGTCCTGGCTGAGGATGACGTCGGGCGCGGCCGGGATCTCGCTCGTCGGGACGGCCCGGACACCCAGCTCGCGCGCCGGCTCGGCCGCCTCGCCCATCAACGGCGAGGTCAGCCAGACGTCGTGCCCCAGACGCTGCAGGTGGTCGGCGACGGTGATCGCGTAGGTCACGGTGCCGCCATGCAGGGTCAGCGCGTGCACGCTGACGACGATCTGCATCAGCGCGGCGCGGCCGTGGCGGTCGGGGTCGGGGTCGGCGCCGCGGCCGGGGCGGGCAGCCCCAGCAGCGCGCGGGCTTCGGCCGGCGTCGCGACGGCGCGGCCGGCGGCCTCGGCCTGCGCGACGGCGCGGGCGACCAGCGCGACGTTGGTCGCCGGCGCACGCGTGCGGTGGTCGAGGTGCGGGTTGTCCTCGAGGCCCGTGCGGACGTGGCCGCCCATCGGGAGCGCGAGCGCGTTCATCGGCCGCTGGAACGCCCCCAGCCCCCCGGCGGCCCAGATCGCTCCGGAGGGCAACGCGTCGACCAGCGCCACGAGCGCGCGGGCGTCCGCTTGCGCGCTGTTGGGAAAGCCGAGCAGCAGGTTGATGTACATGCCCGCGGGGAGCAGCCCGCGCGCGAGCAGGCGATGGGCCAGGTGCGCCATGCCGAGGTCGAAGACCTCGACCTCCGGGCGGATCCCGCGCTCCGCCATCCGCGCCGCGAGCGCCTCGACCGTGGCGATCGCGTTGACGCTCGGCCCCGTGTGGAAGTTCAGCGAGCCGAGCGTGAGGCTCGCCATGTCGGGCCGGGCCTCGCCGTCGAGCTCCAGGACGTCGCCGCGCCGGGCCACCTCGGAGACGTCGCGGCCGCTGGTCGTCGCGCAGACCACGACGCCGGGGCAGCGGCGCCGGATCTCCGGGATCAGCTCGGCGTAGGCTGCGCGGCGCCAGTCGGGCCGCTGATCGGCGTCGCGCGCGTGCAGGTGCACGACGGTCGCCCCGGCCCCGAAGCAGCGCTGCGCGTCGTCGGCGATCTCGGCGGCGGTCAGCGGGAGGTGCGGCACCTGCTCCCGCGTCCCCACCATTCCGGTCAGCGCGACGTTGACGACGAGCGGCGCGTAGGCCGTCAGCGGATACGCAGGGAAGGGAAACGGCGCCGCGGAGATGGCGGGCAGGCTACCCGCAGGTCCATGCCTGCCGCTAGGCCATCTAGGCGCCGTGGCACTTCTTGTACTTGCGGCCCGACCCGCACCAGCACGGATCGTTGCGCCCGATGAGCTCGTGCTCGTCGACGCGCCGCTGCTGCACGATCGGCGTAGCGTCGAGCTCCTCGACGCCACCCTCGGTCGCCACGCCGCCGCCCGCCTGCGTGGCGTTCAGCGCGCTGGGCTGCTGGGTGCCGACGCCGCCGGTGTAGGTCATCGTCCCCACCGGGCCGCTGCTGACCGGCAGCTGCGGGGCGGCGACGGTGCCGTTCTCGGCCTCGACCTCCACCTCGACGTGGAAGATCATCCGCGCGAAGTCCGCCCAGATGGTGTTCATCAGGTCGGTGAAGAGGTCGAACGCCTCGTTCTTGTACGCGACGATCGGCTCGATCTGGGCGAACCCGCGGAGGTGGATGCCCTCGCGCAGGTAGTCCATGTCGTACAGGTGCTCGCGCCACTTGTTGTCGATGATCTGCAGCAGCAGATAGCGCTCGAGCGCACGCATGAGCTCGTCGCCGAGCTCGGCCTCGCGGCGGTCATACAGCGACAGCGCCTCGGAGGTGAGCAGCTCGACGAGCTCCTCGCGCTCGTTGACGTCGTCGATCCGGTCCGGGCCGAAGCCGCTCGGGAAGATGTCGCCCAGGGCGGTGAACAGCCCGTCGACGTCCCAGTCCTCGACGAACTCGCTGGCGGTGTACTCGTCGACCACGCGACGGATGACGTCGGCGAGGTTCTCGCGCGCCACCGGGCCCATGTCGCGGCCCTCCAGCACCTCGTCGCGGTACTGGTAGACGACGCG
>DASYLT010000203.1:0-67735 GCA_036009425.1 Baekduia sp.
CCTCCGCATGAGCCCCGAGCTGTCCACCGTCAACGAGGCGACGCTGACCGTCCGCCGCGCGGAGCTGCTCGGCCCGGTCCTCGGCCGCGTCGTCGGCATGCTCGCCGCGCGAGCCCAGTGCCCGATCGACCGCCTCGACGACGCACTGCTGCTGACCGATGCGGTCGCCGCGCACGCGCCCGGCCACACGCCCGACGGCCGCGTCACGGTCCACGTCCACGCCGAGCCCGCCGGGTTGTCGCTGCGCGTCGGGCCGCTGAGCGGCGGGGGCGCCCAGGCGCTCGTGGACTCGGCCTCGCTGCCGGGCATCGGCAACGTCTTCCAGCGGGTCGCCGACGACGTCAGCAGCGACGGGCAGGAGCTGCTGCTGCACCTCGCGTTCCGCACCGATACGTCACACTAGGGGGACAGATGCCACCGGAATTCGCACTGACCCAGGACGCCGTCGACGCCACCACCCAGGTCGTGGCCGTTCGCGGCGAGATCGACCTGTTCACCGCTCCCGAGCTGAAGACCGCGCTCGGCGAGGCGATCGAGGCAGGCAAGTCACGGATCGTCGTCGACCTCGGCGACACCACGTTCCTGGACTCCACCGCGCTGGGCGTCCTGATCGGCACGGTCAAGCGCCTGCGCTCGCGCGACGGCCGCCTGACCATCGTCAACTCAGACCAGAACATCGCCAAGACGTTCGAGATCACGGGCCTGGACCAGATCTTCACGATCCGGGGCAGCCGCGACGAGGCGCTGGCGGCGCTCGACGAGGAAGAGGCGCCCGCCTCCTAGCGTCCTGATTCAGCGGCGCGGTCGCTCAGGCGGCCTCGGCGGCGACCTCGCCCCCGGGCGGGGTGAGCGCTGGCGAGTCCTCGCCGGTGAGCAGCTCCAGCACGGCGGCCTCGACGTCGCCCTGGATCGCGGTGCCGTCGCCCTCGACGGCCAGGTCCGGCAGCGCGCCGGCGATGGTGATGCCGTCGACGTAGCGGTCGAAGGTGCGCGGGTCGATGTAGGACGAGCGCGCCACCGCGGGCGTGTTGCCCAGGTAGTGCGCGACCTCCTTGACCACGCGGGCCATCGCCCGCCTGCGCGCCGTCGGGCTGTCGGGGACCGGGCTGACCGCGAGGCCCAGCGCGGCCAGGACCGTCGCGCCCCAGGTGCGGAAGTCCTTGGCGCTGACGTCCTCCCCCGTGGCCTCCTTCAGCCAGGCGTTGATGTCGGCCGAGCGCACGTCGACCCAGCGGCCGCGTTCCTTGTAGGCCAGCAGCTCGTCGCCGCCGCCGCGGCGGCGCTTGAGCGTCGCGACGTCACCGGCCACGTCGGCGTCCACGACGGCCTGCACGCGGCGCTTGCCGTGCTTGGCCGGGTAGTCGAAGTACAGGCGGTCGCCGTCGATGCGCACGTGGCGCTTCTTCATGGTCGCCAGCCCGTAGGTCTCGTTGCTGACGGCGTAGTCCTCGGAGCCGATCCGGAAGAACCCGCGGTCCAGCAGCCGGACTGCGAGCGCCAGGACGTGGTCGCGCTCGTGGCCACCCCTGGCGAGGTCGGCCTCGACGCGGGCCCGCAGCGCCGGCAGCGCGCGGGCGAAGACGACCATGTCCTCGAACTTGGCCATGTCGCGCCGCTCACGCCACCGCGGGTGGTAGAGGTACTGCTTGCGCCCCTTCTGATCGACGCCGGTGGCCTGGATGTGGCCGCCGGGATAGGGGCAGATCCACACGTCGTCCCACGCCGGCGGGATGACCAGCTGGTTGATCCGCGCGAGGATCTCGGGCTCCTCCACGCGCTCGCCGTCGGGATCCAGGATCGAGAACCCGCGGCCGCGGCGCACGCGGCGCAGCCCGGGGCCCGTGCAGTCGACCTTGCGCAGGCGGGGCTTCGTGGAGCTGACGACGGCCATCGTGGCGCGGGGCATACCCGCCGCCGAGCGCCGTCAAATTACTTCTTGCCGGCGGCCTTCGGCTTGGGCTTGGCCTTGGTCGCCGCGGGCTTGCGCTTGGGCTTGGCCGCCGCGTCGTCGTCGCCGCCGTCGCCGCCGGCGCCGCCGGCGTCGCCCGTGCGCTCGCGCACCGCGTCGAGGCTGGCCTTCAGCGCGCTCATGAGGTCGGGCACCGGCGCGGCCTCCTCGGCCTCGGGCTGGACGGCGATCTCTTCGCCGGCCGCCTTCTTCTCGATCATGTCGAGGACGGCCTCGCGGTAGGTGTCCTTGTACTTCTCGGGCTCGAAGTCGCCGGCCAGCGACTCGACCAGCTGCTTGGCGATGTCCAGCTCGCGCGCGGACGTCTGGACCTCGTCGGCGGTCGGGATGTCGTCGATGCGGTCGGGGTCGACGATCTCGTCGGCGAAGAGCATCGTCGCCATCTCCAGCACGTCGTGGTCGGCCATCGGCCGCAGCGCGACGAGGCTCTCCTTGGAGCGGATGACGACCTTGGCGATCCCCACCTTGTTGGTCTCGCGCATCGCCTCCATCAGGAGCCGGTACGGCTTGGCGCCGCCGGGCCCGGGCGCGAGGTAGTACGGGTGGTCGTAGAAGATCGGGTCGATGTCCTCGAGGTCGACGAAGTCCTCGATGTCGATGGTCTTCGTCTTCTTGGGCTCGACCGCCTCCAGCTCGACGGGGTCGATCACCACGTAGCGGTCCGCGGAGATCTCGTAGCCCTTGACGAGATCCTCGAAGGCGACCTCGTCCCCGGTCGACGCGTCGACGCGCTTCTGGTTGATCCGCGAGCCCGTCTGGCGGTTGAGCTGGTTGAAGCGGACGGTCTTGCGGTTGACCGCGCTGTACAGCTTGACGGGCACGGTGACGAGCCCGAAGCTGATGGCGCCGGTCCAGATCGATCGGGGCATGGATCCGGGAGTGTGCCCGACGGGAGGTGCTTCGCACACCCCCCGCAGGACATCTTGCGTGACGGGCGCTGCCGCCCGCACCCCGCTCAGGCCCTGGTGCTGTCCTTCGCGAACCGCTCGGAGGGCCGGTTGCCCTCGTGCACGCCCTCGGCGAACTCCTCGAGCATCTTGGCGTTGAAGGCCGGGATGTCGTCGGGCTTGCGGCTCGTCACGAGCCCTTGGTCGACGTGGACCTCCTCGTCGACCCACGTGCCTCCGGCGTTGCGGATGTCGGTCTGCAGCGACGGCCACGACGTCAGCGTGCGGCCCTTGACGACGCCGGCCTCGACCAGCGTCCACGGCGCGTGGCAGATCGCCGCGACCGGCTTGCCGGCGTCGAAGAACGCCCGCGCGAAGGCGACCGCGTCGGCGTGCATCCGGAGGTTGTCGGGGTTCGCGACGCCGCCGGGGAGCATCAGCGCGTCGTAGTCGTCGGCGCTGGCGTCGCCGACCGCGCGGTCGACCGGGAACGCGTCGGCCTTGTCGAGGTGGTTGAACGCCTGGGCCTTGCCGGTCTCGGGAGCGATCAGGTCGACCGTCGCGCCGGCGTCCTGGAGCGCCTTGCGCGGCTCGGTCAGCTCCACCTGCTCGATGCCCTCGTTGGCCACGAGGATGGCGACCTTCTTTCCGTCCAGCTCGCCTGCCATGTCGGTCCCTCCTTTGGTTGTCGGTGTGGGTCCTGGGGGTAGGCCTTGCCGCATGAGCACAACACGAAACGCCAGCCAGGGAATCCTGGCCGACGACAAGGCCAGCGAGCGCGAGCGGATCGTCGAGATGCTCAAGAAGGCGTACTGGATGGAGCTGGAGACGGTCATGAGCTACATCGCGAACTCCGTCAATCCGGACGGGGTGCGCGCGCAGGAGATCATCGAGTCGCTCAACGGCGACATCCAGGAGGAGCTCGGCCACGCGCAGCAGTTCGCCGCGCGGATCAAGGAGCTCTACGGGGTCGTGCCGGGGTCGATGGACTTCACGCCGGAGCAGACCTACCTCCAGCCGCCCGAGCACCAGACCGACGTCGTGCACGTCATCAAGGGCGTGATCGAGGCCGAGACCGGCGCGATCGAGCACTACAACGCGGTCATCGAGGCGACCGAAGGCGTCGACCCGGTCACCAACGACATGGTCATCGCGATCCTCCGCGACGAGGAGGGTCACCGGCGGCTCTTCGAGGGCTACCTGCGCGAGTACGAGTCGGAGGGGCTGGCGTAGGCTCGAACTACGGCGTGATCGCCACCGCGGCCTCCGGGGTCGCGATCCGGAAGCTGAAGGACTCTTCGAGGTACAGCGACACGCCATCGGCGTCGTGGCTGTCGTAGCCGACCGAGAGGTCCTGCCCGCTCTCGAACAGGAAGTCGCCGCCGCGCATGCTCAGCACCACACCGCCGTCGACGCCCGGCGCCCACACGATGGGGCCGCCGAGGATCTTGCGCAGGTGATCGAAGAGCGGGTACCCGCCGTGCTCGGCGGTCTCGGTGACGCGGGTGTACTCATCGCGCCCGAGGGCCAGGCCATAGGGCCCGCCCAGGCCGTTGTCCAGCAGGAGCTCGACCGCCCGCGCGACGTGGCCGGCGTAGCGATCCATCTCGTCCCCGCACGGGATGGGCGTGTGCGGCGAAGCACCGACGATGCCGGCGATCCCCGCGTCGGCCCAGCCGTGGAAGACCGCGGTGTTCTCCGCGACGACCATGCGCTGGGCGGCGGCGTCGAGGGCGTCGAAGTCGACGTCCTCGGCGCCGCGGTCGCCGGCGCGCAGCTCCTCGAGCGAGACGCGGAACGGCGCGCGCAGCTCGACCAGCGGCAGCACGCGGCGGCGGCGCCCCTCGACGTCGCCGAGCGGGCCGACGTCGACGGGCTCGACGCGCCCCAGGTTGGTCGCCGAGTGCTGCCAACCCAGCGGCCCCGCGAAGTCGACCAGACGGCGGGCGGCGAGCCCGGGCCGGAGGCGGTCCTGCGCCTCCTCGTCGATGCGCTGCCAGCCCTCGTCGGTGATCGGGGCGTGGACGCGGAGGAGATGGTCGCTCACAGGCCCGTCCCCCTCAGGCTGCCGATGCCGAGCGATCCGCCGACGCCGCCGCCGACCGCCGGCGCTCCCGGGACGGGTGGACCGCCGTCGTCCTCGGCGGACTCTTCGGCCGTGTCGCCGTGGGTGACGATGTCGCCCGGCTGGAACAGGACGCCCTGAGCGATCTTGTGCCACTCCGGCGTGCGCCGCAGCAGGAACTCGAGGTCCATCGAGAAGTGCTTGTACTCCTCCCCCACGGCGTTGGCCATGACGGCCAGCGCCTCGGGATCCTTCTCGACCGCCAGCCGTTGGGCGTACCAGCCGATGGCCTCGGCCTCCTCGGTGAGCGAGGCGCACAGGCGGGCGAACGTGCGCGTCTCCGCCGGAAGCTCGTCGGGTGGCTCGTGGTACTGGTCGAAGCCCATGATCGGACCCTACTCCGCAGGTGCCGGCGGTTCGATCGGCTCTGCCGGCGGGTCGATCGGATCTTCCCGCGGCGTGTCGGGCTCGGGGACGTCGGGGCCCACCGGCTGACCGGGGGGCGCCGGCTCGCTGGGCGGCACGGGGTCGGCCGGAATCGACGGAGCCTCGGGCACGACCGGGGTCGGGGCCTCGACCGGCTGGGGGACTTCGAGCAGCGGCGTTGAGCTCATGGTCGGGGCGCTACCCCGATCAGGCGCTAGCCCAACGGCGTCTCGCCCAGGCGCAGGCGCAGCTCGTCGATGGAGCCGAACACCGCCGAGGCGCCGGCGTCGCGCAGCTCCTGGGACGAGAACCCGCCGGTCAGCACCGCGATGCTCTCGATGCCGGCGCGGCCGGCGGCCTCGCAGTCCCACGTCGAGTCGCCGATCATGATCCCCTGGGCGCCGTCGAGCTTCTCCAGCGCGGCGAGGATGAGGTCGGGGTCGGGCTTGGTCTGCTGCACGTCGGCGGCGGTGGTCCAGCCGCTGGCCAGCGAGCGGGCGTCGAGCAGGTCGAGGTACCGGTCGACCTCGTCGGCCTTGGCGCTGGAGGCGAGCACGACCTGGCGGCCGCGATCGCGGAGATCCTGCATCAGCTCGCGCGCGCCGCGCAGCGGCTCGACCTCCTCGATGAACGTGAGGTAGAGCGCCTTCTCGGCCGCCCGGATCTCCTCGCCCTCGCGCTCCTCGACCTCGTCGCTGAGCAACGAGGCGATGAGCTTGTCGCCCCCCATCCCCATGTGGCGATGGATGCGCCAGAGCGGCACGACGTGGCCGTTCTGCCGGAACGCGCGGAACCACGCGACGGCATGGTGGTAGTTGGTGTCGACGAGCGTGCCGTCGATGTCGAGGATGGCGGCGGGAGGCATCTGCTTGGCGGTCACCACTCCGTCTTGCCCGAGGCGAGCCGTCGCAACGCAACGCCGAACCACAGCCAGGCGAAGAGCGTCGTCGAGCATGCGACGGTGATCGCGACCGTCAGGCTGCCGAACAGGATGTCGGTGAGCAGCAGCAGCGTGCTGTTCATCGCGAGCGCCAGCAGGACCATGCCGATGATCGTCTGCCGCGTGCCGAACCGGATCAGGTAGGGCTTCTGACCGGCGCGGAAGGTCAGGCGGTGGAAGGCGCTGGGCGTCATCAGGAACGCCGCCGACGCCGCCGTGAGCAGGAGCGTGGCGAAGTAGACGTCGCGCTGGAAGGCGTCGATCCGCTGGAAGCCCTGCTGGAACGGCACGGTGAGCAGGAAGCCGAACAGGACCTGCACGCCCGGCATGACGACGCGCAGCTCGTTGAGCAGCTCGATCAGCTCCCGATCGAGTCGCTCCGCCTGGTCCTCGTCCTGGCGGGCCTCGCGCTTGGAGGGGTCGTCGTCGGCCATCGCGTCCGACGTTGTAACCGCGTGAACGCGATGTCAAGCCGCGGTCAGGCCGCTTGGGGCAGCGCGATCCGCTCGCGCAGCTGCTGCACCGTGCGCCGGATGAGCCGCGACACGTGCATCTGCGAGATCCCGATGCGCTCGGCGATCTCGCGTTGGGTCAGCCCCTCGAAGAAGCGCAGGTGCACGATCTGGCGCTCGCGCGGCGCGAGCTGTTCCAGCCCGGTGGCGAGCATCGCGCGCGCCTCCGCGCATTCGAAGCCGTGGTCGTCGCCGCCGATGGCCTCCAGCGGGCCGGTTCCGTCGCGGTACGGCTGGTCGAGCGAGAGCGTGCGGTAGGCCTCGGCGGCGGCCAGCGCCTCCTGCACGCGTTCCTCGTCGGAGCCGAGCGCGAGCGCGAGCTCCTTGGCGGTCGGCGACCGGCTCAGATCGCTGACGAGCTGCTCGCGCACGATGCCGATCCTGCCGCTGAGCTCCTGGACCTCCCGCGGCACGCGCATCATCCAACCGCGGTCGCGGAAGTGACGCTTGAGCTCGCCCGCGATCGTCGGGACCGCGTAGGTCGCGAACCGCACGTCGCGGCTGAGGTCGAAGCGGTCGATCGCCTTGATCAACCCGACGCATGCCACCTGCTCGAGATCGTCCAGCGGCTCGCCCTTGTTCGCGTAGCGCCGCGCCAGGCTGCGGGCCAGCGGCATCATCCGGGCCGCCACCTCGTCTCTCGCGTCGCGGTCGCCGTCGTCGTGCCACCGGTGCAGCAGCGCCCGCACATCATCGCCGCCCGCCGTCCCTGCCGTCGTCGGGTGCATCTCTCCCCTTCGTCCCTCAGTCCCCAAGCCACCCCAAAATTGGGGATGGGCCCATCCTCACTTCTGGGGATGGCGTTGCAAGGTGGACAGGACTGGACATCCGCGCCACAGCCCATATTGTGGAGGTTTGCATGGTGGACAAGGGCGGACAGACGATCAGCGCGACGCGGTTCAGCGAGCTGACCGGCGTCTCCCGCGAGCGCCTGCGCACCTGGGAGCGCCGGTTCGGCTTCCCCGAACCCGTGCGGGTGGCCGGCGGGCCGCGGCGCTACGCGATCGCGGACGCTGCGCGGGTCGTCGCCGTGCGCCGCGCGGCGGCCGACGGGATGCCACTGCCGGTGGCCATCGCCGAGGCCGACGCCGCCGAGAGCCGCTTCGTGCCGTCGGCGGCGGCCTTCCGCGCCGCGGTCGAGCTGGCACCCGTGCCGGTCGCGCTCGTCTCCGGCCCCCAACCGCTGCGGCTGGAGTGGGGCAACGCCGCGTTGCGCGCGATCGAGGGGGCGCCGGCGCCGGGTGCGGGGCTGGGCGCCGTCGAGGACGATCCGCGGGTGGGCGCCGCCGTGCGCCAGCACTTCGTGGCGGAGCGTCCGGCGACCGAGGTCGAGCATCCCGCCTGGGGCGCGGCGCGCAGCGGCCCGGGCGGCACCGGCGGGCGGCGCGCCCGGTCGGTGGTCTACCGGCTGCCGGTCGCACCTGGTCAGCGGCCCGTGGTGGCGGTGCTGGGCGCCGAGACGCAAGGCGAGCAGGAGGCGCGTGCGGCGCTGGCGCTGGCCGAGGCCGAGCTGGCGCGCCTGCGCCACAGCGGCGCACGCCACGATCGATGGCTCGACGCGCTCGGCGCACTGGCAGCCGACTTCCAGCACGAGCCTGGCTCCGACATCATCGGCTCGGCCCTGGACGTGCTGATCCGCCAGACGCAGGCCGTCGACGTCGGCCTGGCCAGCTACATCAGCGGCCGCCTCGTCCTCCACGGCACCCGTCGCGGCGCGCTGGGCGCCTGCGCGCTGACGGTCGCCGCCCACCCGCAGGTCGGGCGCGCGCTGCGCGACATCGAGGGCGCGTGGCTCGACGCGACCGCCGCCGGCGTGCTCGGCGTGCCGCAGGACCTGCACGCTGCCGGTCTGCCGATCGCCGTCGCGGGTGAGGTGCTCGGGCTGCTCGTCATGGTCTTCGACGAGGTCGAGCCGCTGGACGCAGACAACCGGCGGCTGCTGGCGGCGATCTCGGCGGCGGTCGGGTTCGCGCTGCTGCGCGACCGGCTCGTCCGCGAGGTCGCCTCGGTGGCCGGCGTTACGCCGACGGGGCGCTTTGCGCAGCCAGACGCAGCCGCGACACCGACTGACGGATGAGCCGCGACACCTGCATCTGCGAGACGCCGATGATCTCGCCGATCTCGGCCTGCGTCAGGTCCTGCTCGAATCGCAGGCGCAGCACCTGGCGCTCGCGGGGCGTGATCGTCCGCATGAGCTGGTCGATCGTCGCCCGCTCCTCCGCCCGGTCATAACCGTCCTCGTCGTCGCCGATCGTGTCGCCGAGCGTCTCCCCCGTCGGGTCGGCCTCGGTGCCGCGCGGCGTGTCGAGCGACGTCGCGTGGTAGGCGCCGGCGGCCTGGAGGGCCTCGAGCGCCTGCTCAGCCGAGATGCCGACGTGCCGGGCGAGCTCGTCGACCGACGGCGAGCGGTGCAGCTGGCGCGTGAGGTCGGTCACCGCGCGCTCGACGCGCAGCGCCATCTCCTGCAGGTCGCGCGGCACGCGCACCGACCACGTGCGATCACGGAAGTGGCGCTTGATCTCGCCGAGGATCGTGGGGACCGCGTAGCTGGAGAACGCGACCTCACGGGATGCGTCGAAGCGGTCGATGGCCTTGACGAGGCCGAGCGAGGCGACCTGGACGAGGTCGTCCATCGACTCGTCCGGGCGCTGGTAGCGGCGCGCGAGCTGCCGAGCCAGCGGGAGGTAGCGCTCGACCAGCATCTCCCGCAACGCGGGGTCGCGGGACTGCGCGAGACGGAGGAAGAGGAGTCGTTCCTCTTGTGAGCGGGCGGCGTCGTGCAACGAGACCTCAGTGAGAGTCAAAGCACGCGCCGGGGTGATGGGGCGCAGGACGAGAGCTTCCGAGCGGGGATCCGGCCCGGGGCTCACGACCTATTATAGGCCAGTGAGCACGCCAGCGGACGGCCTCCGGATCCTTGCCGCCGACGAGGACCAGGAGGCCCTGGAACGCACCTCGTCGATGCTCGGCGGGCTCGGCCACGACGTGACGGCCACGGCCGTCGACCTCGCGCAGGTCACCGAGGCGATCGCCCGCGAGGATCCCGAGCTGTCGGTGGTCGTGGTGCACCACGACGACGAGCACGCGCTGGACCTGATCGAGGAGATCTCGGCCTTCGCCGCCGGCCCGGTCATCGCGCTGCTCAGCGAGGACCATCCCGACTTCGTGCGCCGTGCTGCAGAGCGCGGGCTCTACGCGGCGGTGCGGCCCGACGACGCCAAGGCGGTCCAGGACGCGATCGAGGTCGCGCTGCAGCGCCACGCCGAGACCTCGCAGCTCAGCGAGCAGGTGGTCCGGCTCGAGTCCGCGCTGGAACGCCGTGCGCTGATCGAGCGCGCCAAGGGCATCCTGATGGAGCGCCACGGCATCGGCGACCGCAGCGCGTTCGACCGCATGCGCACCCACGCGCGCTCCAACAACCGCACGGTCGTCGACGTCGCGGCATCGGTCACCGACGGCCACGCGCTGCTCATCGACGACACCCGACACGAATAACGCAGCCACGGGGCGGGAATCCCTGAGGCATGATCGGAATCCTCATCGCCATCCTGCTGGCGGCCCTTGTGTACTGGCTCTGCGTGGCGCTCGGCCTGCCCGTCATCGTCGGCATCGTCGCGGCGATCCTCGTGCTCATCAGCGGTATCGGGACGGGCGGCTACGGCCTCCGCCTCGGTGGCCGCAATCGCGTCTGAGCATGGTCTGACCGCGACGCGCGCGCAGCTGCCTGGTGCAGCAAAGCGCGCGTTCGCGGCGTTTCGCCGCCATGAGATGACCGACACCGCGGCGGCGCTGACGTACTACGCGATGATGTCGCTGTTTCCGGGAATCGTCCTGGCGACGTCGCTCTTCTCGCTCATCGGCGATCAGCAGACTGTGTCGAAGGCCGTCGACTACGTCGCACGCCACGGCGCCGACGAAGCGACGCAGACCGCGGTGCGCGCGGTCGTCGACAAGATCGTCAATGCCTCGGGCGGGGCCGTGTCGGTGGCGTTGGTGGTCTCCCTGGTCATCGCGCTGAACGGCGCCTCGGGCGCGTTCGGCGCCGCGGGCCGCGCGCTGAACCGTGTGTACGGCGTCGACGAGGACCGCGGCTTCGTGGGCCGCAAGCTCACCGACCTCGGGATGACGCTGGTCATCGTCGTGCTGTTGCTGATCGTGATCGGCGCGCTGTTCGTCGGTGGCGGGATCGCCCAGGACCTGCTCGGCACGATCGGGTTGGGCAGCACCGCGTCGACGGTGTGGGCGATCGTCCGCTGGCCGCTGGCCCTGGGAGCCGCGCTGCTCGCCTACGGGCTCATCTACGCCTACGCGCCCGACCGCGAGCCGCGCCGGCTGCGCTGGATCTCCCCCGGCGCGATCGCGGGCGTCGCGATCTGGATCATCGCCTCGATCGGGTTCGGGATCTACATCCAGCACTTCAGCACCTACGGCGCGGCCTACGGTGCGGCAGGCGCCGTGATCGTGTTGTTGTTGTGGTTGTGGATCTCGTCCTGCGCCTTCCTGCTCGGCGCCGAGCTCAACGCGGAGCTCGAGCGCGCCCAGACCGCCGGCCGCGGCGGACCGCCGTCGATGACGCCGCCGCCGGGATCGGCGGGGGCGGGTGCGCCGGCGGGGGCGGCCACCGGGCCGGTCGCGGCGCGGAGAACGAGCGGCGGGGACGCGTGAGGGGCCCGGGCGCCGGGCTGGGTCCGCCGTCGCCGTCTCCTTACGCCACTGGGGTCGGCTCCTCGCGCAGCGTCAGCTCCTCGCCGTGCCAGCAGAGCGCCCGGCGTCCCGGGCAGGTCGCGCAGAGGGAACGGTGTGGCCGGTCGGTCGGAGTGAACTCGCCGGCCGCGATGCCGGCGATGAGCGCGTCCAGCTCGGCGCGGAGGCGCGGCACGTCGTTGCGGTCGTAGACGACGGTCGCCGGCTCCCGCGGGCGGGCCAGGAAGAGATGCGACACCTCGACGTCGGGGGCTCCCGCGCCGAGGGCCGCCAGCGCGTAGATCCTGCGCTGCGCGCCGTAGTCGGCCTCGACGTGGGCCTCGAGATCGGCGCCAGGACCGACGACGTCGGACTTGTAGTCGACGATCAGCGCGCCGCCGTGCTCCTCGAAGGCAAGCACGTCGATGAAGCCGTTGAGCAGCGGCGCGGCGTCGTCGCCCAGCCCGACGACGAACCCGTGCTCGCGCCGCACGTCGGGAGCCGCGGCGAGGCGCGCGGCCAGCGCGCTCTCGGCGAACGCCGCGACGAGGGTCTGAAGGTCGGCGACGTCGGCGTCGGTCACCTCGACGCCACCGCGCACCGCAGCCGTCGCGCGGACGTCCTCGGCGCTCGGCGCCGCCGGTGCGGCGAAGTCGAGCTCCTCGAGCAGCGCGTGCGCCAGCGAGCCGCGCATCAGCGCGTCGAGGCCGTCGGGCACCGGACCCGGCGGCCGCGCCGCCGCGGCTGCCGCGCCTGCGTCGTCGGGCGGGAGCCGCAGCACGCGCTCGAGGTACCAGCGGTAGGCACAGCGGTCATAGGCGGCGAGCGAGGTGTAGCTGAGCGTGGCCGGCAGTGGGCGCGGGGGCGACAGCGCGGGCGCCGTGTCGCCGGTCCCGCCCAGGGGCCGTGGCGCCGGCGTCGTCGGACCCGCCGCCGGAGCAGCCGGCGCCGGCCCTGTCGGCAACGGCACCTCCCGCGCCGCCTCGTCCACCACCGCGAACAGATCCAGGCTCAGCTGGCCGCCCTCCGGCACCGGCGCAGGCCGCTCGGCGACGCCGGGGCCCGGCGCCTCGGCCGCGACGGGCGCCGGCCCTCCGGCCGCCGCGGGCGGCGGCTCGCGATGGACCGTGACGCTCACGCGCGGCCGACCCGCGGCCGGGTCCGGGTCGGCCGGCTGCGCGGTGCCGTCGACGACGTCCTCCGCCAGCAGCCCCGTGAGGCCCGCCGCCAGCCGCGGCGCCAGCCAGCGCAGTGGCGCCACCGCGGGCTGCGGCGCGCCGAGCCACTTGTCGGGCTCGAACGTGCCGCTGACGATCAGCCGCTCCTCGGCCCGCGTCATCGCGACGTGCAGGATGCGGCGCTCCTCCTCGGCGTCGGCCGCCTGCTGCTCGTCTCGCAGCGCCTCCCAGTCCAGGGTCTTGGCCGACGCGCCGTCGACGGTCCGCAACCGCAGGCCGATCCGGTCGCCGCGCACGAGGAGGTCGTCGGTGTCGTTGCGGCCGGTGCGACCCAGGTCGGCGATCACGACGACGCCGAACTCCAGCCCCTTGGCCGCGTGCATGGTCATGAGCCGCACCGCGGTCGCGTCGCCGAGCTCGACCGGCGCGTCGGTCTCGCGAGCCTCGGCCTCCAGCTCGGCGGTGGCGAGGTCGATCAGCCCCCGCACATCGCGGCCGCGCCGCGCCTCGAACCCGGAGGCCAGGCGCTGCAGCTTGAGCACGTTGGCCCACCGGCGCCGGCCGCCCGGCAGCCCGAGGACATGCAGGTCATAGCCGGTCCGGTCCACGACGCGCTCCAGCAGCTCGTCCAGCCCGAGGCGCGGCGCGCGTGACCGCTCCGCCGCGAACCACGGGCAGAAGTTGGCCAGCGCGTCGCGGTCGCCGTCGGGCAGCAGCCCGGCGAGCGCCGGGGGCTCGTCGTCGGCCTCGGCGTCCGCCTGGTCCCCCACAGAGCCGCAGAACGCGCCGGTCAGCGCGTCCCACCGCGTGCCGTGGCGGGCGGTCCGCGCCAGGATCGCCAGCCCGTCGGCACTCAGCCCGACCAGCGGCGACGCGAGCAGCCCGAAGAGCGCGAGCTCGTCGCGGGGGTTGGCCAGCGTGCCGAGGTAGGCGCAGAGGTCGAGCACCTGCTGGCGTCCCCAGTAGCCACGACCGCCGGCGGCCAGCGTCGAGAGCCCCTCCTCCTCCAGCGCCCGCTCGAAGACCGCCATGTCGGTCGCCGCTCGCAGCAGCACCACGACGTCGGCCGCCGAGACGCCCTCGTCGCGGATCAGGCGCGCCACGCGCGCCGCCACCACCCGCCCCTCGGCCCGGCGCTTGGCGTTGGTCGACGGCAGCGACGACAGCGTCTCGGCCGGCCAGGCCTCGACCGCGTCGGCGTCGGTCAGCAGCAGCTCCACGAGCGGCCCGTCGAGCTGCCCCTCGTCGCCGCGGCCGGCCTCGAACGGGACGTGGGCGCTGCCGTGCAGCTCCCCCATGGCGTCGTCCAGCACGCCCAGGATGTCGGGCCGCGACCGGAAGTTCGCCGCCAGCTCTGCCGCGGCCCCATGCTGCGCCAGCGCCGCCCGCTGGGCCCGGAAGATCCGCACGTCGGCGTGCCGGAAGCCGTAGATCGACTGCAGCTCGTCGCCGACGACGAAGCGGTCGCCGCCCAGCAGCTCCAGCAGGTCCAGCTGCGTCGCGTTGGTGTCCTGGAACTCGTCGACCATCACGCGCTCGAAGCGCGTCGCATAGGCGGCGCGGACGGCCGGCGTCGAGCCCAGCAGGTCGCGCGCCAGAAGCTCGAGGTCGTCGAAGTCCAGGGTCGCCCGTTCGCGCTTGGCCTCCGCATAGGCGTCGGCGTACCGGCCGAGCAGCTCGTCGAGCAGGACGACCGCCGCCGCGGCCAGCGCGTCCTGCCACCCCGACGCGTAGGCCTCCAGCGCCTCGAGGTACGCCGCGCACCCGTCGCCCTTCAAGGCCTTCGTGTTGCCCGGCTTGAACGCGGCGCCGGCCAGCGCGCCCAGCTCGGGTGCCTCACCGCCCGCCGCGGCAGCCAGCAGCTCGCGGCAGCGCCCTACCGCGGCGCGTGCGCCGGCCACCGAGCGCCGTGTGTCCTCCACCGCCAGCTCGGCGTCCACCGCCGCCAGCGCCCCCGACAGCGCCGAGGCGTCGGGGGGCGCGACGCTCACCTGCGGCAGCGCCGGGCGCGTCATCCCGGAGCTGCGCAGCTGGTCGTGCGCGGCCACGATCCGCAGCTGCAGCGCGTCGACGCCGTAGGCGGCAACGAGGTCCAGCGCCTCCGGCCGGTCGCGGCCCAGGAAGTCGGCCAGCGCGCGCTCGAAGGCGACGCCGCGCACATCGCGCGCCTCGGCCTCCTCGAGGATCTCGAACGCCGGGTCCAGCCCCGCGCGTACGGCATGAGCGCGCAGGATCCGTGCGCAGAGGCCGTGGAAGGTCGAGATCCAGGCGGCGTCGAGGTCGCGGGCGCGGTCGCGCCGGCCCAGCTCCACGAACCGCCCGCGCACGCGGGTGCGCAGCTCCCCCGCCGCCTTGTCGGTGAACGTGATCGCCAGGATCCGCCCCGGCTCGACGTCGTCCTCCAGCACGGAGCGCACGAACCGCTCGCTCAACACGGAGGTCTTGCCCGAGCCCGCGTTGGCCGACAGCAGGAGCGACCCCTCGCGCCGGCGGATCGCCTCGGCCTGCTCATCGGTGAACGGCATCCCGCCGCGGCCGACCATCCGGCCGGCGTCGTCGTAGAGAGCGCCCGGCGCCTGGACCGAGCCGCTCATGCGCTCACGCACCGGCAGATCGTGGGATGCGCGCAGCCGCCACCGTAGGCGCAGCGATCCGGCGACGGCTCCAGCAGGCCGGCGCGGATCTGGGCGACCGCATCGCCGGCCGCCGTGGCGCACTGCTCCAGCAGGATCTCGAGCTCGTCCTCGCTCACCCGGTCGGTCTTGACCGTGTCGAGCCCCGGATCGGCCTCGGCCAGCACGGCGCCGCGCGGGCGGGCGTCGGTCCCCCCGAGCGGCTGGTAGAGCCCGCCCACCGGCTCGAGGCCGAGGACGTGGCGCACGGTCAGCAGGTACAGCGCGATCTGGAGCTTGCCCTCCTCGAGCCAGCGGGCCTGCGCGGTCGCCGTCTTGCCCTTGTAGTCGTAGACGATGGCCTCGCGGCCGGCGACGTCGGTGTCGATCCGGTCGATCCGGCCCGCGAGCCGCAGGTTGCCGCCGTCGAGCTCGAGCGCCGGGTACGGGTCCTCGGCCATCCCGAACTTCACCTCGAAGCGCGACGGCCGGAACGCGCTGCCGGCATGCGCGGCGTATTCGAGGTAGCGCACGAGGTCGACCTCCAGCCGCCGCAGCGCGCTGCGCAGCCGCTCCGGGTTCGGCGAGATCCGGAAGTCCTCGGCGTGCTCGTCCAGCGCGGCGCGGACGGCCGCCCGTGCCTCGGGCAGGTGCGCGGGGGACAGGCCGCCGACGCCGACCAGCGACGACAGGGCGTGCTCGAGCACCCGGTGGGCCAGCCCGCCGCGGATCATCGGCTCGGGGTCCGGGACGAGCGCCTCCGGCCGCAGGTGACGCTCGACGAACCACTTCACCGGACACGACGCCCAGACCTCCAGCTGCGAGGCCGACCACGTGTGGCGCTCGCGCAACGGGCCCAGCGACGCCGGCGCGGTGAGGTGGCCGATGCGCGGCGGCTCGGCCGGCGGGGCGGCCGCAGCGGCGAACCGGGCGGCCTCGCGCTCGGTGGGCGCGGCGGCCGCGGGCCAGCCGGCGGCGCCCAGCTCCCGCCGGCGCGGGTGCTCGGCCCAGCCCTCGGTCAGCAGGTCGGCGACGTCGTCGACCAGCAGCGAGCGCACCGTCGGCGCGCCGTCGTCGTCCGCGGCGTGCCAGCTGAGCACCAGGCGCTCGGTCGGGCGCGAGACCGCCGCGTAGAAGAACAGGCGCTCGACGTTCAGCGCATCTTCGTGCAGCGCCAGGCGCAGGCCCGACGCGGCGTTGATCTCCCGCCGCTCGTCGTCCCCCAGGAACGGCTCGGGCCTGGTCGGCGCGGGGAACACGCCCTCCTGCAGGCCGATGCAGAACAGGGCGCGCACGCGCCGGGCACGCAGGCTCTGGGGCTGGGTAACGGTCACCCGCCCGGGTCCCGCGTCGGCGCCGACGAAGACATCCAGGCCCTCTAGCGTCGCGGCCAGCGCGGCGGGGTCAGGCTGCAGGTCGGGCGGCAGGGCGGAGAGGTCCCGCAACGCGCGGCGCACCTGCGCGGCGACGCGGGCGTCGAGCTCGCCCGCCTCGTCGAACACCGGCGCCGCGCGCCGCCACGGCGCGGCCAGCAGCGTCGCGGTCTCGGCCTCGACCCGTTCGCCCAGCGCCTTGACGCCGCCGCGGGCGAACGCCTGCGCGAGATGATCGAGCGCCTCCAGCTCCCAGTGCTCGCGCTCCCACAGCGCGCGCGCCTCGCGGGCCGTGCGGGCGCCCTCCTGCCGCGCGCGGGACTCCAGCCGGTCGGCGAGCGCAGGGACGCGCAGGACGCCGGGGGTGCGCAGCCAGGTCAGGAGGTCGTCGGCGCCGGCGTCCAGCAGCGCGCAGCGCAGCATCGCCACGACCCCGCGGCCGAGCGCGGTGTGGCCGACGGCGATGCGGCGGCGCACCGCGGACGGCACGTCGTAGGCGCGGAACACCTGATCGACGAGCGGCGCGACCGCGTCGAGGCCTCGATGGACGACGGCGATCTCCTCGGGCGCCAGGCCCTCCTGGCGGATCAGGCGCGCGACCTCGGCGGCGACCAGCTCGATTTCGGCCCGCTCCCCCCCGCCCTCCAGCGCGACGACGGCGCCGGCCGGGTCGACGCGCTCGGGATCGAGCTCGTAGAGCGCGCGCTCGACGTGGTGCAGCACCGTCCGGGAGGCGGGCGCGTAGTAGTCGGCGACCGCCGGCTGGACCTCCTCGGTGGCGCCGAGCGCCAGCAGGTCCTGGTGCAGCGTCGCCCGCGCGGCGAACGCGATGCGCCCGGGCTCGAAGGTGAGCGATAGCAGGACTTCAGCGCCGACCGCGTTGGCGAGCGTGTCGACGACGTCGCGCTGCAGCGGCGAGAGGTCGTCGAAACCGTAGAGCAGGACGGGCGTGGCGCCCCAGCGCTCGGGAGCCAGGCGCAGCGCGTCGAGCGCGGCGGTGGCGTGCTGCGGGCGGTCGCGGCGGCCCGTCCGCTCGATCGTGCGGCGATAGGCGAGCACGAGGGCGCCGAGCTCCTCGGCGTAGGCGCTGCGGCCGGCGTCGTCGCCCGCCCAGTCCCGGATCGCGCGGACGAACCGCGGCGGCTCCACCCGGGCCTCGCCCAGCTCCTCGGCGAACCGCACCAGCGCGGGCGCGAAGCCGGGTGTGGCGGCCGCGGTGGCGAGGCGCTGCAGCGGCGTGGCGGCGATGGCGGCGGCGGCGACACGCTCGCGCTGCAGCGTCGACAGGGCGCCGCCGCCCACGCCGGCGCGCACGGCCAGTTCGCGCAGCAGGCCGCTGAACTGCTCGACGCGGACGCCGAGCACGGCGCCTTCGGCGGCCAGCTCGCGCCGGTAGATCTCGACATCGCCGAACGTCGGCACGACCAGCAGCGGGGACGCCGCCGCGCGGGCTCGAGCCGCATCCAGGATGGTGCGGGCCTTGGCCGCGTTGGCGGGTCCGGTGACGAGGTGCAGGGGCATGCCGGGTCCGACAGGGTAGGAGCGCGACCCGACGACCTGCCGTCAGGTCCCCGGGCCGCGCCGCACGCTGCGCGGTTCGGTGTGGATCCGCGGCGCTGTCACACCGCGGAGCCGACCGGCGGGGCGGCGCCCGGGGCGCCGAGGCCGACGAGCAGGCGCTCGAAGTCGCGTGCCGTGAGGCTGCCGCCCGACGCGCGGTCGCGGCCGTGGCCGAACTCGCCTTCGGCGTCCGGGAGCGCTGCGCGCAGGATCGACGGCAGGCCTCTGCCACCGCGCGCGGCGAAGTCGACGCGATCGGCGAGGTAGGCGTCGTTGACGACGACGACGAGGCGGGTCGCCAGGCGCCGGGCCCACATCGTCGCGATCAGCGGGTGCACGCGTGCGGTGCTGGAGAGCCGCAGCACGGCGACGGCGTCGTTCATCACCGGCGTCCGGTCGACCAACCGGTCGTACTCGGCCTTCCACGCGCGCTTCGCGGCCTCCAGCTCGGCGATCCGCGGGTCGGCGAGGGCGGCCTCGGGGCGGTCGTGCTCGACCAGCAGCGCCAGCGCGGTGCCGACGGGGCCGCCGGGCACGCGGCGCGCCGAGTCGACGAGGCCGGCGAGCCGGCGCACCGGACCCTGCGTGACGTCGCGCAGGCCGTCGAGCCCGAACGCGGCGGGACCGAGGTCGCCGACCGCGCCGACGGCGGCCAGCCAGGCCGGCGCGTCGGGGATCACCCGGCGCATGAGCGCGGCGGTGGGGACCTCGGGCGACTCGCCGAACGATGAGACGACGACCTGGTCGGCGCGGGGCGCGACCTCGGGGACGTGGTGGTCGACCATGACCGCGGGACGGTCCAGCTCGCGCACGCCCCAGCTCAACAGCGCCAGGGGGCCGTCGGGCAGCGGCGCGTCGGAAGCGAACGGGGTGACGCCGCGCTCCAGCAGCGTCGCGGCGTCCGCGCCTTCGCCGCGTGCGCGCAGCGCGATGGCGCCGGCGGCCAGGCCGTCGGCGTCGACGTTCGGCACGACCGCGGCGGCGTTGAGCAGCGCCTGGCGCGCGCGGACGAGGTGGACGTGAGCGTCGTTCATCGAGGAGCCGGGAGCAACGTCCCCGGACGTTCGCGTCGCGAAACCGCGGCGCGGGAGCGCTAGCGGTACTTCCAGCCCTTCAGCCGCCGCAGCAGCTCCTTCTTGAAGCCCTTGCTCACGCGGCCGGCGCGGCGCTGGCGGTCGACCTCCGTGGTGCCGACCGTGGCGCGACCCAGAAGGTACTGATCGGCCACGTAGGCGGCGAGGAGGCCGCGGATGTCGTCGCTGCGCCTCGCCCGCCGGATGTCGCGCAGCCGCCGCTTGGCGTCCGCGCGCACGAGGCTCGGGAACCGCCGCGTCACGTCCACGGTCGCGCCCTTGTCCACCTGGAGCACCTGCGGCGGGAACGCCGAGCCGGCGAACGCGGTGAAGACGCTGGAGAAGCGCGGGTCGTAGCCGACGAGCTCGGGGCGGCCGTCGCCGTCGGCGTCCTTGAGCGCGTAGCCGACGTCGCGGTAGGCGATGTCCTTGGGCGTGTAGCCCGAGCCGTTGAACGTCAGCAGGCGTGCCGTGACGCAGCAGTGCGCGCCGCCGGAGAACGTGTCGACGAGGACCTCGGGCTCGCCGTCGGCGTCGAGGTCGGCGACCTTCACCGCGGACGTCGCCGGATCGCCGCCGTCGTCGGGGACGACGATGCAGCCGGCCTCGCAGATGTCGGCGATGGTCAGGTCGTAGCGCACGCCGTCGCGGACGACGTACAGCCGGGGGTTGGCGATCCCGAAGTCGGCCTTGTCCCACTCGATCGTCGCGGTGACCGCGCCCGCCGAGTGCGTGACCGACCCGGCGTCGTTGGCCGCCGCGGGAGCCGCGCCCGCGATGCCCGCGGCGAGCGCCACGCCCGCCGGCAGCGCGACGCGCCGCAGCAGCACGCTGGGAGACTCCTGAAAACGTCGCTGCGGCCGTTGCGGCCGTGGACGCCTCATCTTCAGGAACCTCCTACGCCGCGGCGCTGGCACCGCTGGCGGCCTCGGCCGCCGCCGGGGTCTCGGCGGCCGCGGCCGCCATCTCGTCGGCCTGGGCCTCCTTGAAGCCCTCCTTGGCCCACGGCTCGTCGAACTCGACGCGCATGCGGCCCTCCTCGTTCTGGACGAGCGCGAGGCGCGCGCGGAACGAGCGGCCGGAGCGGCCCTTGAAGCCGGTGATCGGCTTCTCGGTCTTGCCCCGGGCGATGAGCTCCTTGGCGACGGCCGGCGGGAGGTTCTTGCCGGCCTTGGACTTCCAGATGACGAAGCCGCAGCCCGGGTCCTCGCGGCCCCAGCAGGAATAGCCCTTGCGGTTCTCCACGATGTCGCGGCCGCAGATCGGGCACGGGCCGAGGTTGGCCCGCGGAATGCGGACGTCCTTGAGCTTGGTGTCCAGCTCGCCGACCGTGGAGCCCGCGAACTTCGCGATGTCGGCCATGAACTTCTTGCGATCCTGCTCGCCGGCCTCGATCTCGGCCAGGCGGCGCTCCCAGTCGCCGGTGAGCGACGGTGAGGTCAGCGCATGCCCGTCGAGCAGGCGGATGACGTTCATCCCCTTCTCGGTCGGGACCAGCGCGCGGCCGTCGCGCTCGACGTAGCCGACGTCGATGAGGCGTTCGATGATCGCCGCGCGCGTCGCCGGCGTGCCGATGCCCGACTCCTTCAGGATCTCGCGCAGCTCGTCGTCGTCGACCAGCTTGCCGGCGGTCTCCATGGCGCCGAGCAGCGAGGCGTCGGAGTAGCGCCGCGGCGGCTTGGTCTCCTTGGCGAGCACCTCGACGGCCCGCGTGTCGACGTCCTCGCCCTTCTCGAGCTTGGGCAGCGACTGGTCGCGACCCTCGTCCTCGTCGTCGCGTGCGCCGCCGTCGTCGGCCAGCTCGCCGTACACGCCGCGCCAGCCCGGGACGACCAGGACCTTGCCGCGCGTGCGGAAGATGTGCTCGGCCACGGTGGTCTCGACCCGCGTGTTCTCGAAGACCGCCTCCGGATGGAACGCGGCCAGGAACCGGCGCGCGACCATGTCATAGATCTTGCGGTCGTCGTCGCCCATCTTCTCGAGCTTGTGCGACGTGTTGGTCGGGATGATCGCGTGGTGGTCGCCGACCTTGGCGTCGTCGACGACGCGGCCCAGCGGCAGCAGGTCCAGGCCCGTGACGTACTGCGCGGCCTTGCTGTACTCGCCGTGCTCGCCGACGTGCCCGGCGACCTCCTTGAGCTCGGGCACCATGTCCGAGGTGAGGTAGCGCGAGCTCGTACGGGGATACGTGAGCGCCTTGTGCTCCTCGTAGCAGCGCTGGGCGGCGCCGAGGGTGCGGCGGGCGGAGAAGCCGAAGCGCGTGTTGGCCTCGCGCTGCAGCGACGTGAGGTCGTACAGCATCGGCGCCTTCTCGCGACGGGTCGTCTTCTCGAGCTTGGTGATCGTGCCGGCCTGGCCGCGCACGGCCTTGGCGACGAGCTCGGCCTCATCGGCGGTCGCGATGCGCGGCTGGGCACCGGCGTGGAAACGACCTTCGTAGGCGCGGTTGCCGGTCGCGTCGAACTGCGCGTCGACGAGCCAGTAGGGCTCGGGGACGAACGCGCGGATCTCCTCCTCGCGGCGCGTCAGGATCGCCAGCGTCGGCGTCTGCACCCGGCCCAGCGAGACGGCGCCGTCGAAGGACGAGCGCAGGCGGATCGTGGCCGCGCGCGTGGCGTTCATGCCGACGATCCAGTCGGCCTCCGAGCGCGACCGCGCGGCGTCCTGCAGCTTGGACAGCTCCTCGCCGTCGCGCAGGTTCGCGAAGCCCTCGCGCATCGCGTCGTTGGTCATCGAGTTCAGCCACAGGCGCTGGACCGGCTTCTGGGCCCCGGCCTTCTCGAACAGGTAGGCGAAGATCAGCTCGCCCTCGCGCCCGGCATCGCAGGCGTTGATGACCAGGTCGACGTCGTCGCGGCGCAGCAGCGTCTTGACCACCGACATCTGCTTCTGCGAGCGCTCGTCGCGCACCACGAGCTTGAACTTCGACGGCACGATCGGCAGATCGGCCATCCGCCACTTCTTGAACTTGTCGTCGTACTCGTCCGGCTCTGCGAGCTGCACCAGGTGGCCGACGGCCCAGCTGATGATGTGCTCGGGCCCCTCGAGCCAGCGCTCGGTCTTCTCCCCCGCGCCCGACTTCTTCTCGAAGGGGCCGGGGAGGATGCGCGCCAGATCGCGTCCGACGGACGGCTTCTCGGCGATGACGAGGGTCTTGGCCATGTGAGGCTGAGCGTAGCGGGGACGCCCAGCCGGTTGTGCCCCTGTTGCAAAGCCGTGACATTCGCGGTCGGCGCGACTCAGTCCGCGCAAGGACCCGTCGACACCTGCGAGCCCGCGCTCCTCGCCTCGGCCAGCCGCCGGGCCACGATCGCGTTGGGCACGCCATAGCCGCCGCGCCGCGTCGTGCCGGTGGACCGGGCGAAGACGGTGGTCACGACCCGTCCCTGCGTGTCCACCATCGGCCCACCGGAGTTGCCGGGCTGGACCGTTCCGCGGAACGTCGTCATCTGGCGCGTGATCGGCCCGGCGCCGTAGGCGTCCTGGGAGACGACCGCGCGCGTCTGACCCAGTCGTCCCGCGCGCACGCGGTAAGGGCCGTTCTGCGGGAAGCCCAGGATCGCCGCCTCGGCGCCCGCGACCGGGTTCGGCGCCAGCGCCAGCGTCGGCGTCCCGCGCAGGCCGTCGACGCGCAGCACGGCGACGTCGTTGGTCGGGTCGTAGGCCACCGGCACCGCGTCCAGCGGCTGGCCGGTCCCCTCGCGCTGCACGGTCGTGTCCTCCTCCCCCGCGACGACGTGCGCGTTGGTCACCACCAGCCCGTCGGCGGCCACCCAGCCCGAGCCCTCGACGCCCAGCCCGCAGGCGGTCCCGATGACGCGTACCACGCTCCGCGCCGCGGCCCGCACGGCCGGCACCCGGGCGACGCGGGCGCTCGGCGCCGGCACATCGGCCTCGGGCCCGTCGATGTGCGGGAACGGGTCGAAGCGGGCCAGCGCGTTGAGGATCGGCCCCGACGGCGGCAGCGCCGAGTTCAGACGCGACAGGATCTCGGAGCGCTGGATGTCGCGCCGCAGTTGCCGCGCGCCGGGCGTCTGGAGCATCACCGCACCGGCGATCCACGCCAGCCCGAGCGCGATCGCCGCGCTCAACACCGCCCCGAACAGACCGTCGACCGTGCGCACGCCGGGAATCGGGACGCTGCGGCGCACCAGGAAGCCGGCGGTCTCGAACAGGCCGGCGAGGATCGATCCTCCCGCCACGGCGGCCACGAGCGAGACGAGCGGCGCGTAGGGCGAGGACGAGCCGTCGGGCAGCAGCGCGGGACCGAGGCGGCTGCCCAGGAAGGCCCCGCCCACGAACCCGGCCAGCGCGAAGGCCCCGGCGACGAAGCCCTGGCGCCACCCGACGGTGGCCATCACGATGGTGAAGGCGACGATCAGCCAGTCGATGCGCGTCAACCGGGCGCACCCTACCCGCGCGCCCGTCAGTACCTTGCGTCGCTCATGCCGCCGCGCCGCGCCATCGACGCAACGACCCGGCGCCGGCGCATGGCCGCGGTGGGCGCCGTCGTCCTGGTCGGCCTGGGATCCGGCGTCGTGTGCGCCACCAGCGGCGGCCCGAGCGAGCGCGACGCCATCCATCGCTATGCGCGCGCCTGGCAGCGTGGCGACTGGGCCGCGATGCGCCGCGAGATCGACTCCGGCGCCCAGCAGCGCTACCCCGTCGCCGCGTTCGTGGCGCGCTATCGCGCCGCCCGGGACACCGCGACCGCCGTGGCGGTCCAGCCGGGCCGGGCCGCCGACGAAGGTGGCGGCCACTGGCGCATGCCGGTCACCGTGCAGACACGCGCCTTCGGAGCGGTCACCGCCACCGTGCGCCTCGACGTGGTCCGCGACGGCGACGCCGCGCGCATCGCCTGGACGCCGAACCTGGTCTTCCCCGGCCTCGCCGCCGGCGACGAGCTGCGCCGCACGACGACGCTGCCCGATCGCGCCGACCTCCTGGCGCGCGACGGCACGCCGCTGGCCCAGGGGACCGAGCGCACCTCACCGCTCGGTCCGGCCGCCGCGGCGATCACCGGCGCGCTGGGCACCGTCCCGGCCGACCGTCGCGAGCGCGCCGAGCTGCTCGGCTACCCCGCCGACGCGCAGGTCGGCATCACGGGGCTGGAGCGGGCCTTCGACGAACAGCTGTCGGGCACGCCCGGGGGCCAGTTGCGCGCGGGCGTCCGCCTGCTCGCCGAGCGCCAGCCGCGCAAGGCCGATGCCGTGCGGACGACGATCGCCCCATCGGTCCAGGAGGCCGCGGTCGCGGCGCTCGCCGGCCGGCTCGGCGGCGTCGTCGCGATCCGGCCCCGCACCGGCGAGGTCCTGGCGGCCGCCGGGATCGGCTTCAGCGGCCTGCAGCCGCCGGGCTCGACCTTCAAGATCATCACCGTCACGGGCGCCCTGCAGGCGGGCATCGCCAAGCCGAGCGACACCTTCCCCGTGCAGACCGCGGCGACGCTGAGCGGCGTCGAGCTGCAGAACGCCAACCAGGAGTCGTGCGGCGGCACGCTCGTCCGGTCCTTCGCGTTGTCGTGCAACTCGGTCTTCGCGCCGCTGGGCGCCAAGCTCGGCGCCCAGAAGCTCGTCGCGACGGCGGAGGCGTTCGGCTTCAACCAGCCGACCGGGATCACCGGAGCGGCGACCGCCTCCATCCCGCCGGCCGCCGAGATCGGCGACGACCTCGCCGTGGGCTCGTCGGCGATCGGCCAGGGCCGGGTGCAGGCGACGGCACTGCAGATGGCGATCGTCGCCTCGGCGATCGGCCTCCGCGGCCGGCGCCCCGACGTCACGCTGGACCCCGACCGGTGGAAGGGCGCTGCGCCGACCCATGAGGCGACGACGGCGGGCGTCGCGCGCCAGGTCGAGCGCCTGATGCTCGCCGTGGTGCGCGAGGGCACCGGCACCTCGGCAGCGATCGGCGGGGTGCGCGTCGCCGGCAAGACCGGGACCGCGGAGCTGAAGTCGACCCAGGCGTGCCAGCCCGACCCCGAGGACCCCGAGTCCTGCCCGCCCGACCAGCAGCAGGACACGACCGACACCGACGCGTGGTTCTCGGCCTACGCGCCGGCCGGCAGCGGCCATCCGCGCGTGGCGGTCGGCGTGCTGCTCGTCGGTGCCGGCGCGGGCGGCGACACCGCCGCGCCGGTCGCCCGCCAGGTGCTGCTGGCGGGCCTCAAGAACTAGTCCGGAGGCCCAGCCCTAGACGTCGAGGTCGACCGTCGCCTCCTGGCCACCCTCCGGCGGAACGATGCGCAGCTCCAGCGGACGGTTGGCGTAGGACGACGACGGGACCTTGAAGAGGATGAGACCGCCCTGGGTCAGGTTCTCGCGCGCCAGCGAGCCGGGCACCGGGATCTGGTCGCCGGAACCGACCTCGAGCGGCCGGTAGGCCGTGCGGTTGATGTTCGTGTCGACGGCGACCGGCGTGAAGACCTTGCCCGTGGTGTCGCGAATCGAGAACTGCTGGGCCGACGGATGCGGGCTCTTGGTCATGTTGAAGACCCGGATGAACACCGCGAACCACTCCTCGCCCTTGCCGAGCCGCTGCTGGCCGGCGGGCAGCCCGGTCAGGTAGTCGCGGTCTTCGGGATCGCGCTCCGTCAGCTGGCGCGAGATCTGGACCTGGTACTTCAGCTCGCCCGTGTTGACGTACACGCCCTCGGTCGCGCCGTGGGTGGGCTCCGCGGACTCGCCGCCGCATGCGGCGATCGGCAGGGCGGCGGTCAGCACGACCGCGGTGGTGATGGCAAGGCGACGAAGCGGCATGGCGGCGGCGGACTCTAGCGATCGGCGCCCGGGCGGAACGCCTCGGGACGGAAGCGGAAGTTGGAGAACGGCTTGCGGGGACCATCGGCCAGCGTGACGCGGGTCCCGCGGTCGCGACCCTCCTCGAGGATCGCGCGCAGCCGGTTCAGCGACTTCTTGTTCTTGCGCTTGATCCAGCTGCGGCCACCCATGGCCTCCTGGAGGCGATCCGAGGCGAGCTTGGGCTTGGTCTCGAACGTGAACGTCACGCGCGTCGACGCGCCGTTGTGGGCCTCGTCCAGCTCGTACACGCCGCGCGTGAGGATGCGGTTGTACTTGCCGCCGCGGCCGCGCTCGACGATGAGCCGCGGCTCCTCCACCTCGGTGAACGTGAAGTCGGCCCAGGCGTAGCGCGTGAAGCGCCGGGCGAGCTTGAAGCGAGCGCCCGCGCCCTGGCCGAGCGTGTCCTCGCGCAGCAGGTGCCACCGGATCAGGTAGTGATCGGTGAACTCCGCGTGGTTGGCGATGTCCTGGAGGTACTCGAAGACCTCCTGGCGAGGACGCGAGATGGTGACTTCGGCGGCGACGGGATCCACGGGCGGGCAGTCTACCCGCGGGATCCGCTCAGGCAGCGTGCGGCGTGACGCGCCTGACCGTGTGCCCGCGCTCGAAGTGGCGGACGAGCTCCACGGCGTCGGGCTCGGTCCCGCGCAGCGGCGTGCACAGCGCGCAGACGGCGGATCCGCGGCCGAAGCGGTACATCCGCTCGCCGACCAGCGGCGTGCGTCCGCAGTCGGCGCAGGCGTGCCGCCCGGCCGCGAGGACGCCGACCGACTTGCGCAGCAGCGCGAGCTCCAGATCGGGCTCCGACAGGGTCCTGGGGGTGCGGGCCATGGTCCGGGGTTCTTCACCCGCATGGGCGTTCCTGCCCCGGCAGCGCACCCTGCAGCGGAGCGACAGGCACTCGGTGGTCCGTCCATAGACAGTTTGTCGCGAAGACCCTGCGGGGACGTCTCTCGTACGCAGGTTCCGACGGGTGGCCGGACATGTGGCCGATCTGTGAAAGGACTGCGATCGTGGTTTTTCACTTGCCGATCTGGCAGTACAGTCGGGATCCGAGCGGGTCGCCAGCCGGCAGAGATGGAGTGGTCGATATGGAGTCCTTGACAACGGGCACCCTGGCGGGAACAGGGTCCTTCCGGTGTGAGCAATGCGGCTATGTGGTGACGTTGGCCGCAGAAGACGAGCTTCCGGCCTGCCCAGGCTGCAGCGGTGCCAGCTTCGTCCGCGCGTCGCTGTTCACCACTGCCGGGCGGTTCGAGCGACGGACCTCTCAGGTCCCGAGCGCCGACGAGCGTTCGGAGCTGATCCGAGCCGCGCGCGCCGCCGTCAGCGCCCCGGGCCAGTACCTCGCCTACGACGACGCGGGCCGCCTGCGCACCGTGCAGCTGGAGAAGGAGTGGACGCGGATCGGTCGCAGCCTTGCCGCCGACGTGCGCTTCGACGATCCGACCGTGTCACGCCGGCACGCGCTGATCGTGCGCCAGCCCGACGGCGTGCGCGTCCTCGACGATCGCTCGCTGAACGGCGTGTTCGTCAACGACGAGCGCGTGGAGTGGCGAACGCTCACCGACGGTGACGAGATCGTGGTCGGGCGCTACCGCCTGCAGTACCTCATCCTGACCCCCGAGGAGCTGGCTGAACGCGAGCCGGCGCAGGCGTCGGGCCTGCCGGCCGCCGGGTGAGCAGGGCTTCGGGCGCGGCGGGCGGTCCTGCCGGATCGTTCGCCTAGTATCCCCGCGCAATGGCACAGAAGATCGCGGTGCTGTCACAGAAGGGCGGCACGGGCAAGACGACCGCCGTCCGGCACCTGGCCGATACGTTCCACCGCGCCGGGTTGAAGGTGCTCGCGGTCGATCTCGACCCTCAGGGCAACCTGTCGGACTACCTCGACGTCGATCCCGAGGCCGAGCCCACGATCCGCGACGTGCTCGTCGGTGCGGCGAAGGCCCAGGCGGCCGTGCACACGTCGCCCGGCGGCATCGACGTCATCCCGTCCAACCTCCTGCTCGCGGAGGCCGAGGTCGCCCTCGCCGGCAAGATGGGCCGGGAGCTCACGCTGCGCCGCGCGCTGAAGCCCGTGGCCGACAGCTACGACGTCATCTTCCTGGACTGCCCGCCGAACCTCGGGCTGCTGACGATCAACGCGCTCGTCGCCGCCGACCAGGCGCTGCTGAGCGCCGAGGCCCAGTACTTCGCGCTGCAGGGCGTCGAGCAGGCGCTCGAGGTCATCGAGCTGGCGCGCGACGGCCTGAACCCGGATCTCGAGTGGCTCGGGGTGGCGTTCACGATCGCCGACATGCGGACGGTGCACTCGCGCGAGTCGCAGGCGTCGTTGAAGGAGCACGTCGGCGACAAGCTGCTCGACACCGTCATCCGCCAGTCGATCGCCTACGCGGAGTCCGCCGAGCGGGCGGTGTCGATCATCGATCACCGTCCGGACCTCGGCGGGGACTACCTCCGGCTCGCCGACGAGCTGCTGAGCCGCCTCGGGCAGACCGCGGCGCGCAAGCAGCTCAAGCCGCTGCTGGACGCGGCGCAGGCCGCCTCCTCGCCGGCCCGATGACGCGTCGTCGGACCGTGGCCGTGGCCTGCCTCGCGGCGGGCGCCCTCGGCGTCGCCGGGTGCGGCGCCGACACCGAGCCGCACACGACGCCCACCGCCGCGCCCGCGCCCGCGCCGGCGCCGGCGCCGAGCACCTCGACGGTGACACCACCGCCGCAGGCCGCGCCGGCCAAGTTCCACGGGCCGCTGGCCTTCAACGTGCGCCGCCGGACCCAGCTGCGCACGTCGCCGGGCGGCCGGATCGTCGCGACGATCACGACCAAGACCGAGTTCAAATCCCCGCGGATCCTCGCGGTGGCGGGGCGCCGCCCCGGCTGGGTGCTCGTGCGGACGTCGGTGCGCAAGCACCACGTCGGCTGGTTGCCGCTGAAGTCCGGCCACCTCTTCAGCCAGCCGCGGACCGTGGTCATCGACCTGTCGGCGCGCACGCTCACGGTGTTCCACCGCGGCCGGCGCACCGACCGCTACCGCGTGGCGATCGGGACCGACGCGACGCCGACGCCGCGCGGCCGCTTCGCGATCACCGACCGGCTGAAGGTGCGGCCGGGTACCGACTACGGCTGCTGCATCCTGGCGCTGACCGCCCACCAGCCGAAGATCGCGCAGGGCTGGGGCGGCGGCGACCGCGTCGCCATCCACGCCACGCCGAACGTGTCGGCGATCGGCAAGAAGGTGTCGCACGGGTGCATCCGGGCGACCAACGCGGCGCTGCACCGGCTGATGCGCCAGATGCGGCTGGGCGCGCCGGTGACGATCCACGCCTGAGCGGTGCGCATGAGGTGCGTCGACGCTGGCAACCCCTACAACTCCCTGACATCCGCCCCGTGCGGCTCGAACGGCGCCCGCAGCACCTGGGCCCACTCCCCGGCCTCGCGCCGCAACCCCTCCAGCACGCCGCCCGTCTGCTCGTAGTGGCACCAGACCAGAACCGTCGGTCCGGCCCCCGAGATCGTCGCTCCCAAAGCACCCAGTCCCGGAGCCCGCTCGACGATCTCCATCGACCGCGGGAACAGGTGCGCACGGTAGGGCTGGTGCAGGCGGTCAACCAGCCCCCGGCCGACCAGGTCCCAGTCGCCGCGCGACAGGCCCAGCATCAGCAGCGAGGCGTGGGCGACGTTCGCCACCGCGTCGGCCATCGGCACCATCTTCGGCAGGGCCGCACGAGCCTCGCGGGTGCGCACCGGGTCATGCGGCACGACGAGGATCGCCTCCAGGCCCGCCGGGGCGTCGAAGCGCGTCAGCACGCCGTCGGCACACACGACGAAACCGCCGTGCAGCGCCGCGCCGACGTTGTCGGGATGCCCCTCCAGCTCACACGCCAGGGCGAAGATGTCCGCGTCGAGCTCGAAGAGGTGATCGGCCGCCATCAGCCCACCGACGTACGCCGCGGCGCTCGTCCCCAGCCCGCCCGACAGCGGGATCGACGAGCGGATGCGGAACTCGAACGCGTCCGGCGGATGCAGGCGCTCGAAGGCGCGGACGACGAGGTTGCGGCGATCGGTCGCGATCGCGAGGTCGGTGACGACCGCGAACCGCCCGGTCTCGACGACCTCGATCTCGGTGTGCAACGCCAGCGCCGCGGCGAACGAGTCGAAGCCCGGGCCCAGGTTCGCCGAGGATGCAGGGACGCGAACGAGGCGGCGGCGCTCCATGAGCGCCGGACCCTACCCGGCTAGCCCAGGACCGCGTGCTCGACCGCGTCCAAGTCGGGCTCGCAGGGAACCACCGACCCGGCCTGCATCAACGCCGTCTGAGGATCCTTGAGCCCGTGGCCGGTCAGGACGCACACGATGCGGTCGACGCCTTCCGGCGCGCCGTACTTCATCAACCCCGCGACCGACGCGGCGCTCGCGGGCTCGCAGAACACGCCCTCGCCGGCGGCCAGGAACCGGTAGGCGTCGAGGATCTCCGCGTCGCTGACCGCCCGCACGTGGCCACGCGACGTGGTCATGGCCGCCATCGCCTCCTCCCACCGCGCGGGGTTGCCGATCCGGATCGCGCTGGCGATCGTCTCGGGCTCCTCGACCGGGTGGCCGAGCACCAGCGGTGCGGCGCCCTCGGCCTGGAAGCCGAGCATCCGCGGTGACTCCCCCACCTCCTGGAAGCCCTTCCAGTAGGCCGTGACGTTGCCCGCGTTGCCGACCGGGATGCACAGCGCGTCGATCGAGCCGATCTGCTCGTGGATCTCGAACGCCGCGGTCTTCTGTCCCTCGATCCGGAACGGGTTGACGCTGTTGACCAGCGCGATCGGCTGCCGGTCGCACACCTCGCGCACCAGCTTCAGCGCCACGTCGAAGTTCCCGCGCAGCGCGATGACCCGCGCGCCGTGCATCAGCGCCTGGGCGAGCTTGCCCGTCGCGATCTTGCCCTCGGGGACGATCACCGCGCCCCGCAGGCCGGCGCGCGCGGCATACGCGGCCAGCGACGCGGCGGTGTTGCCGGTCGAGGCGCACAGCACCGCCTCGGCGCCATTGCGCACCGCATCGGAGACCGCGCAGGTCATGCCGCGGTCCTTGAACGAGCCGGTCGGGTTGGCGCCCTCGATCTTCAGGAAGACCTCGGCGCCGATGCGGTCGCCCAGCTTGGGAGCGGGCACGAGCGGCGTCGATCCCTCCTGCAGCGAGACGACGGGGTCGCCCGGCGCGAACGGCAGGTGGTCGCGGTAGCGCTCGATCAGGCCGGGCACGGGATTCTAGAACTCCTCGTCGATGACGCGGATCGCGCGCGGACGCGCCCGGACGAACTCCAGGCCGGCGATGAGCTCCACCGCCGCGAACAGCTTGGACTCGAGCACGGGATGGAGGACCATCACGAGGCGGGCGTCGGCGCCCAGCCCCTTCTGCACGAAGGACTTCACGCTGATGCCCTGCAGTCCCAGGATCTGGGCGAGCTGGGCGAGGACGCCGGGCTCGTCGGCGACGTCGACGTGCAGGTAGAACGCGCCCTTGACGTCGGAGATCAGCTCGAGGCGCTCGCTCGGCTCGGGCGTCGAGGCCGGCGGGATCATCGCGCTGATGACGTCGCCGAGCACCGCGCTGGCCGTCTGCGGGCCGCCCGCGCCGGGGCCGCTGAGCGTGATCTCGGTGATCGCCGGCGACTCGATCGTCACCGCGTTGAACGGGCCGTTGATCGACGCGAGCGGGTGGGCGCCGTAGAGGAACGCCGGGTGGACGCGCACGCTGAGGCCGCCGTCGACGCGCTCGGCCGTGCCGATCAGCTTCAGGCCGAGCCCGAGCTCGCGGGCGTACTCCATGTCGTCGGCGGTCAGGTGCTCGATGCCCTCGTAGGGGATCTCGTCGAGGCTGACGGGCGTGTCGAACGCCAGGCGCGCGAGGATCGCCATCTTGGCGGCGGCGTCCTTGCCGGTGACGTCGTCGGTCGGGTCCGCCTCGGCGTATCCGAGCTGCTGGGCCTCGGCCAGCGCGTCGGCGTAGGGGGCGCCGGTCTCGGCCATGCGGCTGAGGATGAAGTTGGTGGTGCCGTTGACGATGCCGTGGATGCGCTCGACGTGGGCGCCGGCCAGGGACTCCTGCAGCACGCGGACGACCGGGACTACGCCGCCGACCGCGGCCTCGAACCGCAGCTGGACGCCATGGTGGCGGGCGGCGGCCCACAGCTCCTCGCCGTGCTCGGCCAGCAGCTGCTTGTTGGCGGTGACGACGTGCTTGCCCGCCGTCATGGCGCGCAGCACGTAGTCGCGCGCCGGCTCGAGGCCGCCCATGAGCTCGACCACGAGGTCGCTGCCGGCGAGGATCTCGTCGAAGTCGCCCTCGCTGCGGCGCAGCACGCCGGAGATCTCGGGGCGCAGGCCGGTGATGTTGGCGACGTGGTCGGCGCGCTCGGCGACGAGGTCGGCGAACGCGCCGCCGACGGTCCCGCGGCCGAGTAGGCCGATCCGGAAGGGCTCAGCCATTCAGGTCCCTCCGCGTCAGGTCCTCATAGGTCTCGCGCCGCACGACCGCGCGGGCGTGGCCCTCCGAGACGAAGACGATGGGCGGCCGGGGCTGCCCGTTGTAGTTGTTGGCCATCGCGTGCCCGTAGGCGCCGGTGACGGGAACGGCGACGAGGTCGCCGGGGCGCGGGTCCGGCAGGTCGACGTCGTGGATCAGCACGTCGCTGGACTCGCAGTGCTTGCCCGCGAGGTGGGCGACCGTGCCCCCGGCGTTCGCCCGGCCGACGACCATCGCCTCGTAGCGGGCCTCGTAGAGCATCGGGCGCAGGTTGTCGGACATGCCGCCGTCGACCGCGACCCACGTCGCGACGTTGTGCTTGACCGACTGCACGGTGTACAGCGTGACCGTGGAGTGGGCGACGAGCGCGCGGCCCGGCTCGTCGGCGATGCGCTTGCCCGGACCGACGATCTCGCGCAGCAGGTCGACCTTGCGGGCGACGTAGTCCTCGATGGCGGGCGCCGACTGCTCGTGGGTGTAGGCGACGCCGAGCCCGCCACCCATGTTGTAGGTGTGGAAGTCGCCCAGCGCCGCCACGACCTCCAGCGCTGCCCGGAACGGCTCGAGGTCGAGGATCTGCGACCCGATGTGGAAGTGCAGCCCGTCGAGGTCGAGCTTGTCGGAGGCCTGCGCGCGCTCGATGGCGACGTGCGCGTCGGCGGGGTTGAACCCGAACTTGGTGTTCGGGCCGCCGGTGGAGATGTGGTGATGGGTGTCGGGGCTGACGCCGGGCGCGATGCGCAGCAGGATCCGCTGGCGGCGGCCGGCCGGGATCAGGCGCTGCAGGGCCGCGAGCTCGTCGAGGTTGTCGACGACGATGTCGCCGATCCGCGCGTCGAGCGCCATCTGCAGCTCGGCCTCGCTCTTGGCGTTGCCGTGCAGGTGGACCTTGGCCGGGTCGAAGCCGGCGTTGAGCGCGAGGTGCAGCTCGCCGCCCGAGGCGACGTCGCAGGCGAGGCCCTCCTCGGCGAACAGGCGCAGGACGGCGGTCGCGGGGAAGGACTTGGAGGCGAAGTGGACCTCGAAGTCGTCGGTGCGCTGGGCGAACGCGGCAAGGAAGCGCCGGGCGCGGGTGCGCAGGTCGTCCTCGGCCACGACGTAGGCGGGTGTGCCGAACTCGCGGGCGAGCTCGCGGGCGTCGCATCCGCCCAGCTGAAGCACGCCCTCGGAGTCGAGGACCGTGCCCAGCGGCCAGACGTGGGAGACGGGGGTCTGCGTGGTCGCCATCGGCGGGCGGCATGATGCCACGCCATGCGCACCGTTCGAGCTGAGCCACCGGTGGAGACCGGCAGAACTGCCGGATTGGCCTGGGCTCGGTTCGGCCCGGAGGGGTCCGATTCGCCGCCGGCCGCAGGCGTGGTGATCCTCCATGGCGCCGACTCGCGCAAGGAGAGCCACTTCGACTTCGCCCGCGCCTGCGCGGCGGGAGGCCTCGCCGCGCTGGCGTTCGACGCCCGCGGCCACGGCGAGTCGGGCGGCGCGCTGGACGCGCGCGCGGTCGACGACGTGGCGCGCATGGCCGACGTGCTGCGCGAGCGTGCCGGCGTGTCGGCGATCGGGCTGCGCGGATCGTCGATGGGCGGCTACTTCGCGCTGGTCGCGGCCGAGGAGGCACGGGCGGGCGCGGTCGTGGCGATCTGCCCGGCGTCGGCGGTCGGGCTGTCGGTGGGGGTCCGCGCCGGGCGCTTCGGGTTCCCGGTCGACCGCGACGAGCTGGTGGCGCTGCTGGGGCGCTGCGACGAGACCGAGGCGGCCCGGGGGCTCGCGGCGCGAGCGACCCCGTTGCTGCTGCTGCACGCCGAGGGGGACGAGGTCGTGCCGGTCGAGCTGTCGCGAGCACTGCACGAGGCGGCCCCGGGCTCGAAGCTCGTGGTGGTGCCGGGCGGCAACCATCGGTCCGTACAGCACGACGCGGAGCTTCAGGGGGTGGCGGTGCGGTGGCTGGCGCGGGGGCTGCGGGCGTGAGGGCACCGCCCCGGGCGACCCTCGCCTCAGGCGCCCGCGGAGGACCGACAGCGCCGGCGCCCTCAACAGACGCACTCATCACTGCCCCCGAACCACGCCCCGCAGCGCCACCAGCGCCCCGCACGGCGCGCCAAGACGGTGGCGCCGCCAACCAACCCCTACAAGTACCCCATCGGGTTCTGCACCGCCCCGTTCACCCGCACCTCGAAGTGCAGATGCGGCCCCGTCGAGTGCCCCGTCGACCCCGACAGCCCGATGATGTCGCCCTTGCTCACCGACTGCCCTACGTGCACCTTCAGCACCGACTGGTGCCCGTAGCACGTCGACAGCGTCGCGGTGTGCTGGACGCAGGTGTAGTTGCCGTAGCCGCCGACCCAGCCGGCGATCGCCACGCGGCCGCCGTCGGCGGCGCGGATCGGCGTGCCGGTCGGCACGGCGATGTCGATGCCCGGGTGGCACGACTCCCAGGCGCGGGACTCGCAGAAGGGTGAGGTGATCGGGCCGTTGACGGGCCAGATGAAGCGCCCGCTGCCGCCCTTGATGGCGCCGGCGGGCAGGCCGCCGCCGCCCTGCAGCTGCGCCTGGACCTTGTCGGACTCCTTCTTGAGCTCGTCGAGGTGCGTCTCCAGCGACTTGCGCTCGGTGCGCACCTGACCCAGCGCGTTCTTCTTGTCGTTGCGCGTCTGCTGGTAGCCGACCCGCGTGTCGATCAGCTGCTGCTTGATCTGGGCGACCTGGTCGCGGCGCTGCAGCACGATCGTGGTGAGCTGCTGCTGGCGGCGCTCGAGCTTGTCGAGGCGCGCAGCGGTCGAGGTCGCGTCGGCCTTCGCGGTCTTGACGATCTGGATGACGTTGTTGTCCTGCTCCTGGATGCGGCCCAGGAACTCGCCGCGCTCGAGCAGGTCGGCGAAGCCGTTGCTGTTGAGGACGACCGTCATGAGGTCGGGCTTGTCGGCCCGATACAGCTCGGCCAGGCGCCGGGCGAGGATCTTGCGTCCCTCGGCGAGGCGGGCGCGCAGGCGAGCCAGGCGGGCGCGCTCGGAGCGCAGCTTGCGCTGGGTGCTCACGAGCTCGTTGCGGCGCGCGTCCAGGTCGGCCTGGATGCGCTGCTCGCGGCTCTGCAGCGTGCTGATCGACCCCTGCAGCTTGGCGATGCGCGAGGACCAGCGCTGGATGTCGGACGTCAGGACGTGCTCGGTGCCCTTGCGGCGACCGATCTTCCCGCGGGTCGTCTCGATCTTCTTCTGGAGAGAGGCGGCGCGGCCCTGCGGCGACGCCTCGGAGCCGAGCGGCAGCACGAGCCACAGCGACAGGCAGAGCATCGACGGCAGGACGGCAGCGGCCAACACGTGGCGCAGGCGCATGCGACCGGGCATGGTAGGAGCCGGCGACGCCGATCCGTGCAAGCCGCCGTGCGCGCACCTTCATCGAACCGTAAGGCAACAGGACTACCATCCCTCCCATGAACACCTCGTTCGGTCGCGACACGGGTCTGCAGGTGCGGATGCTCGTGACGATGTTGCTGCTGGGCCTCGTCTACGTGGTCTTCTTCGCGGTGCTGTTCAGCAGCGCCGGCGGCGCGGTCGCCCTCGTCGGCTGCGCGGCGTTCCTGGGCTTCCAGTTCTTCGCCTCCGACAAGCTCGCGCTGCGCTCCATGGGCGCCAAGGAGGTCTCACCGCAGGAGGCTCCTGAGCTGCACGCGATGATCGAGCGGCTCTGCGTCCAGGCCGACATCCCCAAGCCGAAGATCGCCGTGGTCTCGTCGCCGGTCCCCAACGCCTTCGCGCTGGGTCGCTCCCAGAAGGCCGCGACGGTCTGCGCCACGACCGGGATCATGGACCTGCTCTCCCCCTCGGAGCTCGAGGCGGTCATGGCCCACGAGATCACCCACATCGTCAACCGCGACGTGATGATCATGACGCTCGCGGGCTTCTTCGCCTCGATCGCGTCGATGATCGTGCAGTTCGGCTTCCTCTTCGGCGGCGGGTACGGCGGCGGCTCCTCCAGCGACGACGACGACGGCCCGAGCTTCATGGCCATCATCCTGATCTCGGCCGTGGTCTGGGTCGTCAGCTTCTTCCTCATGCAGGCGCTGTCGCGCTACCGCGAGTTCGCGGCCGACCGCGGCGCCGCGGTCATCACCGGCCGCCCGAGCGCGCTCTCGTCCGCGCTGCTGAAGCTCAACAGCATCAACGCGCGCATCCCGCAGAACGACCTGCGCGCGCACGCCGAGATGAACGCCTTCTACATCGTCCCGGTCAGGGTCAAGGAGTCGCTCTACAACCTCTTCTCCACCCACCCGCCGATGGAGAAGCGCATCGAGGCCCTGTCGCGGCTGGAGGCGCAGCTGCAGAGCGGCGGACCCGTCCGCACGGCGCTGGCGTCCTGAGCCGTGGGCCTCTTCGACGCACTGCTGGGCCGCAGCAAGGTCAAGGGCCCGGCGCCTGACCGGCTCTTCGCGATCACGACGGCCGCGGTCGCGCTGGAGGCCGGCCCGGGGATCAAGAACCGCGGCCGCGCCGCGATCGTGTTCCAGCCGCTGGCGACCGGCGACTTCCAGCAGATCGCCTCCGAGATGGAGGAGGTCGTCCGCGGCACCGGCGAGGAGACCGGGACGACGCTGACCACCAGCGACGACACCTACGGCTACCGCTGGATGATCCTCCACGACGACGACATCGAGGACCTCGCGGTCGGCGTCAACGCGGTCTCCGACGCGCTCGCCGTCGGCGGCTACGGCAACCGCGTGCTGGCCTCCGTGTTCGCGTTCGAGCAGTCCGACGGCCGCCCGGTGTACTTCATCTACAACTACAAGCGCGGCACGTGGTACCCCTTCGTGCCAGACACCGATCCCGCCCGCCCGCAGCAGCGCGACACCGAGCGCGAGCTGCAGGTCAAGGCCCAACTGGGCAGCGAGCTGCCGGTCGAGCCCGAGCTCGAGCGCTGGTTCCCCCTGTGGGGCATTCCCATCTGACCGAGCCCTTTCGGGGCGGCCGTCAGGCGCGGGCGTGCGCCCGCATGCCGTCCTCCAAACGCCGGACGGCCAGCAGCGCGACGTCATCCGGCCATTCGCCGTCGGGCGCCATCGCCGTGAGCACGCGGTCGCAGAGCTCGTCGAGGTCGGGGGGCGCGCCGGCGGCCACCGCCCGCAGGGCCTCGAGGCTCTGGTCCAGGCCCTCGTCGCGGCGCTCGACCAGGCCGTCGGTGTAGAGCAGCATCCGCGCTCCGGCGCCCAGACGGTGGCGCTCCTGGCCGCGGCCCTCGACGGCAGCGCCCAGCGGCGGCCCCAGCGCCCCGGTGATCAGCCTCGCCCCCGCGGCGTCGAGCAGCACCGCCGGCGGATGCCCAGCGCTGGCGATCGCCATGTCGCCGCCGCCGTCGACGATCACGAGCAGCGCCGTGGCCGTCACGTCCATCGCGGCCACGAAGCGGTCGAGGCGATCCAGCACGCTGCCGGGCTCCTCGTCCTCCAGGGCGTAGGCGTGCAGCGCCGCGCGGACCTGGCCCATCGCCGCGGCGGCGTTCAGTCCTTTGCCGGCGACGTCGCCGATGGCCAGGCCGAGGCGGCCGCCGGGCAGCGGCACCGCGTCGTAGAAGTCGCCGCCGACCGGCCCCTCGGCGCCGCGCGGCAGGTAGCGGGCACGCAACACGAGCCCGGCCGCCGACGGGAGCATCTGCGGCAGCAGCGAGCGTTGGAGCGTCTCCGCGATGCGCCGCTCGCGCTCGCGCAGCTGCGCGTGGCCGATCGCCAGCGCGGCGCGGTCGCCGACGGCCTCCAGGATGCGCAGATCCCGCTCGCCGAAGCGCCCGACCTCGGTCGTGCTGACGTGCAGCACGCCGATGACGCCACCGTCGAGCCGCAGCGGCACGCCGGCCACCGATCCCCGGAACCGCCGGTGCGCGGGCGCCAGGCCTGGGACGGCGGCGATGTCGTCGAAGACCAGCCCGCGCCCCGCCGCCGCGATCGCGCCCGACACGCCAGGCCCGATCGGCGTCAGCTCGCCCACGACGTCCATGCCCAGCGCGGCACGGACGCGCAGCGTGCGGTCCTCGTCGTCGACGAGCAGGATTGCCGCGCGGGAGCCGCCGAGCGCGTCGCGCGCCAGCACGAGCAGGCGCTCCAGCGCCGCATCGAGGCTCTGGGCCGTGAAGCCGGTGAGCATCACGGCCTCCAGGCGGTGCAGGCGACGCTCGGCCTCCTCGGCGTCTTCGCGCGCACGGGCGGCCTCGCACCGGCGCCGGGCCAGGTCGCGCCGGCTGGCGATCAGGTCCTCGTTGAGCGCCAGCACCTGCCCGACGAGCCGGTGGCCGTCGCCGACGGCGGACTCGGCGACCAGGAGCGTTCCGTGGCCGGTGTCGCGCACGTGGACGACGCGATCCTCGACCGTGGCCGAGCCGGCGGCCCGGAAGCCCAGCGTCAGCGCCGACCACTCCGGTCCTGCGCCGGCCAGGTGCGCAGCCAGCGCCGGGCGCTGGGTTTCGCTGACCAGTCCGGCGAGCGGCTCGCCGCGCAGATCGGCCGTGCCGGCGGCGGCCGCCAGCGCCGGGTTGGCCTCGACGATCCGACCCTCGCGATCGACGCGGGCGCCGTAGAGCGTGCGGCTGGCCTGCAGCAGCGCCTCGAGCGGACGGAGGTCGTTTCCAGCAGCCATCCGGCCAGACGCTACGCGCACCGCGTCGCGCTCGCCCTGGCGGGCGGGGCGACGTCGCCCCGCCCCGCGGTCCAGGTCCTACGCGGTGGTCGTGCTGCTGGGCGGGTCGGGCACGAGGCCCTCGCCCGTGAAGTCCTCACCGGCCTCGTGGAACGAGAGGTCGGCGGGCGGCAGGATGATCTCCGAGGAGCGGAGGTCGTCGTCGCCCAGCTTGGACCCCTCGTTGCGCACCAGGCTCAGCAGCGCGTCGAAGGACTCGTGGAACGCCGCCTCGTCGCCGCGATCGACCGCGGCCACGGCCGCGTCGTCGAGCTCGTCGAGCTTGGCGTGGTGCTGGTCGTCGATCTCGTACTGACCCTCTTCGGAGATGCGAACGATCATGCCTGGCCCTCTTCGAGCTGCTTGGAGTCGGCCGGGGCACCGGAGCCGAGCTCGGCCTTCATCTTGGCCAGCTCGTCGTCGACCACGGCGCCGCTGGAGAGCTCCTTGAGCTGGCGGTCGATGTCGTCGTCGCCGGAGCCCAGCGTCGTGAGGTCCTCGAACGCGCCGGAGGCCTCGAGCTCGCCGACGGCGTCGGCGCGGGCCTTCATCTGCTCGGTCTTGTCGACCGCGCGCTGCATCGCCAGGCCGACGTCGGCCATCTCCTCGCCGACGCCCGTCGCCGCCTCGGAGATCCGCACCTGCGCCTCGGCGGCGGAGTACTGCGCCTTGATGACTTCCTTCTTGGTGCGGAAGGCCTCGATCTTGGTCGTCAGCTTCTGCTGGGAGTCGATCAGCTTCTGCTGCTGGGCCTCGAGCTCGGTGACCTGCGTGTCCAGCCCCTGCAGCTCGGTCTGCGCGACGTTCTTGCGCTCCAGCGCGACGCGGGCGAGCTCCTCGTTGCCCTGCGACAGCGCCTGGCGCGCCTGCGTGTCGAGCTTGACGACCGACTGCTCGATCTTCGTCGACTGCATCTGCAGGCGCTTCTTCGCGGTCACGACGTCCGCGATGCCCTTCTTGACGTTCTGCAGCGACTCCAGCTGCTTGGTGTAGCTGTAGTCGAGCGTCTCCGCAGGATCCTCCGCGCGGTCGAGCAGCTTCGAGATCTTCGCCTTTACGACCGTCGAGAAACGGCCACTCACGCCCGGCATCGGGCCTCCATAGATCGCGGTTCGGGGTCAGCACTAGCCTACCCCGCCCGCGACCCGAGTCGACCGGGAGCTACAACCCGTCCGGATGGCGCGCCAGACCCCGGCACGCGCCGGGGGTCTGCCGCCGGCTACAACCCGTCGGGGTGGCGCGCCAGACCCCGGCACGCGCCGGGGGTCTGCCGCCGGCTACAACCCGTCGGGGTGGCGGGCCGTGAAGCCCTTGGTGCTGCGCAGCACGGGGCGCCAGCGGGGGCCCTTGGCGCCGGTGGGATCGCCGGCCGCGCTGGTGTCGAGCCGCAGGCCCGCGATGGTCGCGAACGCGTGGCCGGGGTTCGTGAAGACGGTGATCCACGTGCCGGGGCCCTTGGCGCCCCACTTCATGAACGAGCCGGAGTCCAGCGGGCTCGTCAGCAGGCTCCCGCCGTGCAGGGCGTAGGAGACAGTGCCGGAGCAGTCGTAGCCCCGCGAGAGGAACTTCGCGTTGTGCCCGCCGCCGTAGATGTACGGCTTGCCGACGATCTCGTTGGCCGCCGCGATGGCGTCCTTGACCTCCTGCGGGGCCGTCGCGGGTGCCGCGGCGTAGCCGTTGGGCAGGAGCGTCGCGGTCTGCTCGGGCGTCAGCTGCGTGGTCGCCGGGTTGGGCTCGCCGTAGGCGGCGCCGCCCGTGGGGACCGCCGGAGCGGCCGGGACCGGTGCCGCAGTGCTTGGATCTGTGCCGCCGGTCGTCGTCTGCGCCATCGCCGCAGGAGCGGCGACCAGCGATGCGACGATCGTCAGCACAAGGGCAGATGCCCGCAAGGTCGATTCCTCTTTCGTCGGCCTACGGGGTTAGCTGACGGGCTAGCGCGGAAAGAGCCTGCGCTTCGCGTGGAGAACCACGCAATTCGCCCCACACAACTTGGGTCCCCCGCCCACTGGCTCCTCACCAGCGGTTCGGCGTGGTCGGCAACCTACACGAATGGGCGCAAAGATGCACATCGGCGTCCCGCATGTGGGGTTGCAGCCCTGTGGTCGGCCGACCAGAGCCCGAACCGGAGGTCGCCGGTTCGCGAACGGACACATCGCCGATGGGCCCGCTGAGCCGGATCGCCGCGTGCCGGCGGGTCCAGCCCCTAGCCTCCCGGCCATGCGTGCCCCCCGCTCCACCGCCGCGGCGCTGCTCGCGCTCGCCGTCGTCGCGGCCGGGTGCGGTCGCGGCGGCAACTCCACCACGACGACCGCCGCGCAGCCCGCCCTCGGCGCCAAGGGCACCGCGACGACGGCTTCCTCGGACCTCGGGTTCCCGGCCTTCGCGACGAAGAACACCACGCGCGTGGGCGGCGCCGACCCGATCGCCGACGCCGCCGCCGTGGCGCGCGCCGTCTACTCGGGCTCCTCGCGCGTGACGCGCCCGCACGCGGTCGTCCTGGCCGACAGCCGCGACTGGCGCATCGGCCTGGCCGCGTCGGTGCTCATGAGCTCGCCGATTCGCGCGCCCCTGCTCTACGGCGACGGCCCCAAGGATCTGCCCGCCGCGACCAAGAGCGCGCTGGCCGCGCTGGCGCCCACGGGCTCCAAGGAGGCCGGCGGCGCGCAGGTCGTGCGCGTCGGCGACGTGCCCGAGCTCGACGGCCTGCGTACGACCGACCTGCGCGGAGCGGACGCGTTCGCCATCGCCCGGGCGATCGACGCGTTCCAGGCCGCCGCGCGCGGGACGACGAGCGACCGCGTCGTCGTCGTGCCGGCCCAGGCGCCGGAGTACGCGATGCCCGCCGCCGCCTGGGCGGCCAAGGCCGGCGACCCGATCCTCTTCACCAACAAGGACGACGTCCCGCGCGACACGCGCGCGGCGATCGCGGCCCACCAGCAGCCCAAGATCTACGTCCTCGGGCCGCCGAGCGCCGTCTCCGACAAGGCGCTGACGCAGCTGCGCCGCCTGGGCACCGTCACCCGCATCTCCGGCGCCGACCCGGCCGCGAGCTCGGTCGCGTTCGCCCGGTTCGTGGACGGCAACTTCGGCTGGGGCGTCGTCGATCCGGGCCACGGGTTCGTCTTCGCCAACACCAAGCGCCCGGGCGACGCGGCCGCCGCCGCGCCCCTGTCGGCCAGCGGCACGTACGGCCCGCTGCTGGTGACCGACGACGCGGCGACGCTCCCTCCGGCGCTGAACGGCTACCTCCTGGACGTTCAGCCCGGCTACACCCGCGATCCGGTACGCGGCGTCTACAATCACGGCTGGATCGTCGGCGACGAAGGCGCCCTCTCAGTGGACGCCCAGTCGCGCATCGACGCTCTCCTCGAGATCGTCCCCGTCAACGAGCGCGCGAGCACGTCACCCACACCATGAGCCAGGCCGAGAACCCCGAGCGCCTCCAGCGCAAGGTCACCGTCGACGACGTCCGCCAGCTCATGGGCGCGTCCACGCCGCACTTCGCGCTGCAGCTGCGCAACCGCATCGCCCGCCTGATCAGCGACCTGCCCAAGGACGACCCGGCGCGGGTCATCGGCGAGCAGGAGATCTGGCGGCTCACCGCGCTGGGCGTCACCGGCGAGGTCCGCGGCCACCACGCGGAGCCCGGCATGAAGCCGCTGCCGTCGGTCAGCGATCCGTCCGCCCAGATCGGCGGCCCGGGCTCCGAGGAGCCCGAGCCGCACACGACGGCCGCGTAGCGCGTGCGGGCGGCGCGCGACGCAGCGCTGCCCGGCGCGGTGGCTCGCGCGCTCCCGCTGCTGGATCCCGCCGTGCGCCCCGCCGAGCCCGACGTCGTCCACGGCTACCTCGACCTGCTCGACGGATCGGCCGGCGCTGCGCCCGGCCGGGCGCAGCGCCTGATGCTCTCGCGCGCGCTGCCCGCGGTCTATGACCGCTGGTGGCGCCCCGCCTGGGGCCGCGTGCTGAAGGGCCCGCTCGGCGGCGGCATGCGCGACGAGCACCGGATCGCCCGGCTGCTGCTGGGCTTGACGCCGGGCGACGGCGTGCTCGACGTGGCCTGCGGCCCCGGGAGCTTCACCCGCGAGTTCGCCCACGTCGTCGGCGAGGGCGGCCTCGCGGTCGGGATCGACGTGTCGGCGACGATGCTCGCGCGCGCCGTGGCCGACACCGAGCCCGGGACGGTCGCCTACGTCCGCGGCGACGCCGTCGCGCTGCCGTTTCGCGACGCGAGCTTCGACGCCGTGTGCTGCTTCGCCGCACTGCACCTCTTCGCTCATCCCGACACGGCGCTGGACCACATGACGCGCGTGCTGACGCCCGGCGGCCGGATCGCGATCCTCACCAGCTGCCGCCTGCGGTCGGCGCCGGGGCGTGTCGCCGGCGAGCTGGCCGGAGCCCAGAGCGGCATGCGCGTCTTCGGTCCCGACGAGATCGTCGAGGGACTCGAGCGACGTGGCTACGCCGAGGTCCGCCAGCGCGTCGCGGGGCTCGCCCAGTTCGTCGGCGGGCGCCTCGCAGCCTGACCGGCCGGCGGCCCGTGAGCCGCCCGGCGCCGCGGTTACCCTGAGGCGCTCGATGCGTGCCGGAGTGTTTCTCGCCTATTGGCCGTGGTTCTCGCCTGCCGAGCAGGTCGAGCTCGCCGTGCTGGCCGACGGGCTGGGCCTGGACTCCGTGTGGGTCGCCGAGGCGTGGGGGCAGGACGCGGTCTCGGTGCTGGGCCTGCTGGCCGGTCGCACGCAGCGGGTCGGCCTCGGCTCGGGCCTGCTGCAGATCCCGGCCCGCAAGCCGACCGCGACCGCCATGGCCGCCGCGACGCTCGACGTGCTCAGCGACGGCCGGTTCCGGCTCGGCCTCGGGCTGTCGGGCCCGCAGGTCAGCGAGGGGTGGTACGGCGTGCCGTTCACGCGGAACCTCGCCCGCACGCGCGAGTACGTCGACGTGGTGCGCCGCACGCTGGCGCGCGAGCCCATCCAGCTCCCGCTCGAGGGCGGCGACGATCCCGACCACCCGCCGACCGGCCTCGGCAAGCCGCTGAAGCTCCTGACGCGGCCGATCCAGGATCCGCTGCCGATCTACCTCGGGGCGATCGGCCCGCGGGCGGTGCGCCAGGCCGGGGCGATCGCCGACGGCTGGCTGCCGTTCCTCCTGAACCCCGCCGAGCCCGAGGTGCTCATGGGCCCGCTGCGAGAGGGCGCGCAGGAGGCCGGCCGGTCACTGGCCGACATCGACGTGGCGCCGGTCGTGCCGGTCGCGATCGACGAGGACCTGGCGGCGGCGCGCGACGCGGTGCGCCCGTGGCTGGCCTTCTACCTCGGGGCGATGGGCGCCAAGGAGAAGAACTTCTACGTCGAGCTGGCCGAGCGCCACGGCCACGGCGCCTCGGCGCGCACCGTCCAGGACCTGATGCTCGGCGGCGACCGCGCGGGAGCGGCCGCCGCCGTGACCGACGCGCTGGTCGACGCGGGCGCGATCGCCACGACGCCGTCCGGCCTCGACGAGCGGCTGGCGACCTACGAGCGCGCCGGTGTCACGACCCTGGTCGCGGTGCCCTGCGGCGAGGACCGGGCCGGCGTGGTGCGCGCCCTGGCGGCGGCGACGGTGACCCTATGAGCGTTCAGCCCCGCCCCGACGGCATCGCGGGCTCTTCGCTGGCCGGCCCGTTCCCGGTCGGCGCGTACGCCGAGAAGCTGCGCGACGAGCTGCGCAAGCGCGCCCGGGTCCAGCTCTTCGGCGAGGTGTGGAACTTCCGCGCGTCCAAGGCCAAGGTCTACTTCGAGCTGCGCGACGGCGACGGCGCGGTCCCCTGCTCGATGTGGCGCAACGAGTTCGAGCGTCTCGGCTTCACCACCGGCAGCTTCGCCGACGGCGCGTCGGTCGTCGCGGCGGGCGGCCCCGGCTACTACCCCGGCTCGCGCACCTCGTCGCCGTCCTTCTCCTTCGACGTCACCGGGCTGCGCATCGCCGGCGAGGGCGACCTGCTGGCGCAGATGGAGGCGCTGCGGCGCGCGCTGGGTGCCGCCGGCCTGTTCGAGCCGCAGAAGGCGCTGGCGCGGCCCGAGCTGCCGCGCTGCATCGGCGTCGTGACCGGCGAGGGCGGCAAGGCGCGCGATGACGTGCTCGCCGGGCTGCGCCGCCGCGGCTGGGCGGGCCGCCTGGTGTGGGCGTTCGCCCCGGTCCAGGATCGCCACGCCGCTCCACGCATCACCCAGGCCCTGCAGGACCTCGCCGCGATCGAGGAGGTCGAGGTCGTCATCGTCGCCCGCGGCGGCGGGTCGCTGGCCGACCTCTTCGCGTTCTGCGACGAGACGCTGTGCCGGACGGTGGCGCTGCTGCGCGTGCCGGTCATCGCGTCGGTCGGCCACCACACCGACCGGACGCTGATCGACGACGTCGCGGCCGTCAGCTGCTCGACGCCCACGCACGCCGCGGAGTCCGCGGTGCCGTGCCACCCGATCGAGGCGCGGGAGGCGCTGGCACGCTGCGCGGCGGCGCTGGAGGCACATGGGCGCCGGGCGGTCGTGGGACGCGCGCGGCACCTGGCCCAGCTGTCGCGGGCGCCGGCCCAGGCCATCGAGCGCCATCGGCTCGCCCTGCACCAGCGACTGCGCGAGCTGCGCGCGAGCGCACGGCGGCGCGTCGACGACGACCGCGAGCGCGTGCAGCGCCGCGCGCTCGCCCTGTCGCGCAAGGCCACCGCGGCGGGCGGGCCCGAGGACCGCACACGGCGCACGGCGCTGGAGTCGCTGGCCAGCGCGCTGGCGGCGCACGACCCGGAGCGGACGGTGGCGCGCGGCTACGCGATCGTCGACGACGGCGCCGGCAACGTCGTCACGTCGGCGGCGCAGGCGCTGGAGCTGGGCGACGTGCGCCTGTTCTTCGGCGACGGCGACGTCGGCGCGCACATCGAGGACACCAAGGACATCAAGAACCCCGAGGAGGGCGCGTGAGCACCCAGACCTACGAGGCCGCCACCGGGCGGCTCGAAGCGATCATCAAGCGGCTGGACTCCGGGGAGGCGGGCCTGCGCGAGACGCTGGACCTCTGCCAGGAGGGACGGGTGCTCGTGGAGTTCTGCGCCGGCGAGCTGGACGCGGTCGGTCGCGGGCTCGAGGAGCTGCGCCTCGACGAGCTCGTCGCGCGGCTGGAGCAGCGCCCCGGCGGGGCCGCCACCGTGCCCGACGCGGCGGCGCCGCCGTCGTGAGCGCGCTCTGGGAGCGCGTCTCGGGGCTGCCGCTGGAGATCGAGGACTACGCGCTGGAGCGCCTGGAGCGCGACGTGTCCTCGGACTTCACGCGCGTCTCCACGGTGCTGCGGTTCCGCGGCGGCGACGGCCACGAGGGACTGGGCGAGGACGTCTCCTACGACGCGGAGGACCAGGCCGCCCTGCAGACCGCCGGGCCCGTCCTGCCGCTGGCCGGATCCTGGACGCTCGAGTCGTTCTGCGACCACCTCGCCACGCTGGATCTGTGGCCTGAGCCGGCGCGCCACGACGCGTCGCGCCAGTACCGCGTGTGGGCCTATGAGTCCGCGGCGCTGGACCTCGCGCTGCGCCAGGCGGGCGTGCCGCTGCACGAGGCGCTCGGTCGCACGCTCTCGCCGGTGCGCTTCGTCGTCTCGCTGCGCCTCGGGGAGCCGGCGACCATGGCGCCGATCCGCGCGCGCCTCGATCGCTACCCCGACCTGCGCTTCAAGCTCGACCCGACGCCGTCGTGGGACGACGCGCTGGTCGCGGAGCTGGTCCAGACCGGCGCCGTCGACAGCGTCGACCTCAAGGGGCTGTACGTCGGGTCGGTCGTCGACAACCCGCCCGACCCGGTGCTCTACCGGCGCGTCGCCGAGGCCTTCCCCGACGCGTGGATCGAGGACCCGGCGATCACCGACGACACATGGCCCGTGCTGGAGCCCCACCAGGACCGCATCACGTGGGACGCGAACATCCACAGCGTCGACGACATCGTCGGGCTGCCGTTCGCGCCGAAGATGGTCAACGTCAAGCCCTCGCGCCTCGGCGGCCTGCGCCCGCTGTTGGCCGCCTACGAGTACTGCGAGCAGCACGGGATCCGCATGTACGGCGGCGGCCAGTTCGAGCTCGGCGTCGGTCGCGGGCAGATCCAGCACCTGGCGTCGCTGTTTCATCCGGACGGGCCCAACGACACCGCTCCCGGCGGCTACAACGCGGTCACGCCGGACGGCGGGCTGCCCGAGAGTCCACTGCCCGTGGCGGCGAGCACGACGGGCTTTCGCTGGGGCTAGCGACCCCTCGACCGCAAGATCGAACGGCTGCGCGCGTTGGAGCCACCATGCGCGCCCGCTCGCTTCCTGCTCTCGCCGCCATCGCGATCGCCGGCGTCGTGGTGCCGGCCACGGCCGCCCGCGCCGCCGACGTCCCGCCTGGCGCCACCTGGACGCAGGAGACGATCACGGAGGCCGACGGCACCCGGCTGCACGCCGATGTCCTGCGGCCGTCCGATCTCCCGGCGGGCACGCGGACCCCGGTGATCCTGTCGATCGGCCCGTACTTCAACCACGCCGGCCAGACCGGCCCCGCCGGTCCCGCGGAGGGCACGAGCTACGACCCGGTCGGCCCGTCCACCGGTCCGAGCGACCGCTTCCTGGACTTCGTCGAGGGCGCGCGGCTCATGCAGCGCGGCTACACCTTCGTGATGGTCGACCTGCGCGGCTTCGGCGGCTCGTCGGGCTGCCTGGACTGGGGCGGCCCGGGCGAGCAGGCCGACGTCAAGGCGGCGGTCGAGTGGGCCGCGGCACGGCCGTGGTCGACCGGCCGCGTCGGGATGTACGGCAAGTCCTATGACGCGATGACCGGGCTCATCGGCGCCGTGTCGGAGCCGCAGGGCCTCGCCGCCGTGGTCGCCCAGGAGCCGGTCTACGACCTGTACCGCTACCTCTACAGCGATGGCATCCGCTATGAGAACTCCGTCGCGACGCCCGCCCTCTACGACCTGATCGCCGACACGCCCGGGCCGCTGGCCGACGACCCCTCCTACAACGCCGCGGGGATGGACGACCTCGCCCGGCCCGGCTGCTCGGCGCTGAACTACCTCGACCAGCAGGACAGCAACCACGACGCCGCCTACTGGAAGGCGCGCAACCTGATCCCGCGCGCGGCGCAGACCGACGTCCCGGTCTTCCTCACCCAGGGCTTCCTGGAGAACAACACCAAGCCCGACGGCGCGTTCGACTTCTACAACAACCTTGCCGGCCCCAAGCGCGCCTGGTTCGGCATGTGGGACCACGTGCGCGGCAACGACGTCGACGCGACCGGCCGCCTGAAGATGGGCCGGCCCGGCTGGTTCGACGAGACCATGCGGTGGTTCGACCACTACGTCAAGGGCGACGCCGGCGTCGCCGTCGACGCCGATCCGCCCGTCGAGGTCCAGACTTCCGACGGCACCTGGCGCGGCGAGCAGGCCTGGCCGCCGGCCGACGCCACACCGCTCACCGCCGGGCTCAAGGCAGGGTCCTACCGCGACGACGCCACCAACAACGGCTCGCAGGACGGTGCGCTGACCAGCACCAGCGGCGAGGGGTCGTGGACGTTCTCGCCGCCGCTGGCCCACGCCGCGCACCTCGCGGGCCTGTCGCGGGTCCACGTCGAGCTCGGCGGCCTCCTGCTGCCCCACGCCAACCTCGTGGCCGACCTCTACGACGTGGCGCCGGACGGCACCGCGACCCTGATCGCGCGCGACGGGCGCCTCGCCGACCGCAACGGCGGCTACGACCTCCAGCTCTACGGCCAGGACTGGCGCTTCGGCGCCGGCCACCGCGTCGGGGTGCTCGTCACCGGCGCCAACGCCGAGTGGTGGCTGAACGCCCCCACGCTGCAGACGATCACGGTCAAGTCGGGGACCATCGCGCTGCCGTGGCTGGCGCGGGAGCGGGCCTCCGACCTCGCGGGCAGCCGTGCCGTGCGCCTCGACGAGTACCTCGCCGCCGCGCCGTTCACCGTCAGCGCCGCCACGATCGCCGCCAACTCCTCGCCCGGCTTCGCGCTCCCGCCCGCGCAGACGCCGTAGGGCACCAGACCGGCTCTCCAGCCGCGAGCGATGCGGAGCCCGCACCCGTGCGGGCTCCGCCGCCTCGAGCCCTGACCGCCCGGCAGACCGCATCCCGATAGAACTCCGGCCCATGCACGAGCGTCTTGGGATCGTGGGAAGCGGCGCCATCGCCTGCGGGCTGGCCGCGGCGGCCGCGCGTCACGGCGAGGTCGTCCTCTGGGCGCGCTCCGAGGCGTCGGCCGATCGCGCCCGGGCGACGGTGGAGCAGGCCTGCGGCCGCCTCAGCGGCGAGGTCAACGCCGCCCACGTCCGCGTCGGCTGCGACCTCGACGCCCTCGGCGGCGCGACCGCCGTCGTCGAGGCGGTCGTCGAGGACGCCGGCGCCAAGGCCGAGCTGTGGGCGCAACTGGCCGGCGTCGTCGCCGACGACGCGCTGCTGGGCTCCACGACGTCGTCGCTGTCGGTCCAGGAGCTCGCCGCTGCCAGCGGCGCGCCGGAGCGCTTCGTCGGCCTGCACGTCTTCAACCCGGTGCCGCGGATGAAGCTCGTCGAGCTCGCGTTCCCCGTCGAGGCGACCGAGACCATCCGGGCCCGCGCCGTCGGGCTGTGCGAGGACCTCGGCAAGACCGCGGTGACCGTGCCCGACACGCCGGGCTTCGTCGTCAACCGCCTGCTGTTCCCCTACCTCTTCTCGGCGGTCGCCTACCAGCAGGAGAGCGGGCTCGACGCCAAAGCCATCGACACCTGCATGCAACTCGGCGCCGGCCATCCGATGGGCCCGCTGGCGCTGCTGGACTTCGTCGGCCTCGACGTCGCCCAAGCGATCGGCGAGGCGATCGGCGCCGACGTCCCCAAACCGCTGACGGCCCTCGTGGCCGACGGCGCCCTCGGCCGCAAGAGCGGCCGCGGGTTCTACACCTACGACTGAGAAGGTCGGGCGGGCGGGCGGCGCGCGGCGCGCGGCGGGCGGCGCCCGGCGCGCGGCGGACGGCGGACGGCGGGCGGCGGGCGGCGGGCGGCGGGCGGCGGGCGGCGGGCGGGTGGTGACGCCCCGTGCGGCGCTTGGGGAGCGCGCGGTGGCGCCCCGTGCGGGGCGCTTCGGGAGCGTGTCGTGGCGCCCCGTGCGCGGCGCTCGGGGAGCGCGAGCGTTGGTCCGGGGCAATGACGACGGAGGTTCGAGCGGGCGCCGGCGCGGTCGGTCGTCCGCCGGCGTGCTGGGGGCGGGTGGGCCTGGTTGCGGACGACGTGGGTCCGTGTCGGGGCCCACGGCGAGTCGTCGACCGTCGGCGCTCGGGGGTGGGCCTGTCGGCGGACGCTGACGGCCGCAGACAGGCCCACCTCTCGCATTCCAGCGCCGGTGGCGCCGACGACGACTGGCAAGGTGGGCCTGTCTGACGCGGTGCCACCGCGGCCAACGGGCCCGCGAGTCGTCGACCGTCGACGCTCGACGAGGTGGGCCTGTTGAGCGCGGTGCCACCGCGGCCAACGGGCCCACGAGTCGTCGACGGTCGGCGCTCGACGAGGTGGGCCTGTTGAGCGCGGTGCCACCGCGGTCAACGGGCCCACCGGCAGCCGGCGCACATCGCCGCGCAAGGTCGGCCTGTCTGACGCGGCGCCACCGCGGTCAACGGGCCCACCGGCAGCCGGCGCACATCGCCGGGCAAGGTGGGCCTGTCTGGCGCGGTGCCACCGCGGTCAACAGGCCCACCATCGCTCGCCGACGCCGTCGGACGCCCCCGGGCGCCGGCATCACCTCGGCGCCGACGCCGGTCGGTGCCTCCGGACCACGCCACGGCAGCGCGCCAGCGCCGGAGCGGCACGCCGGCAACGTCAGCGCCGCCAAGCGAACCGAACGCTACGAACCCCCGTATCCGCGGCCGGCCGCCCCCGCTCCCAACTCCGCAAGCAGCGCCTCCGCCGTCGCGACCGCGACATCGACCATCGCCGAGGCGGTCGGGGGCCGGGGGCCGTCGGCGGCGGTGATCGCCGCGAGGACGCGTGTCGGGGGCGTGCCCGCCAGCGGCCGGGTCGCAACGCGGTCGCGCCCCGTCAGCGCCAGGTAGGGCACGAGCGCCACGCCGGCGCCCGCCGCCACGAAGCCCTGGATGGCGCCGTAGTCGGCGCTGGAGAAGACGATGTCGGGCTCGAAGCCCGCGGCCAGGCAGGCGCCGCGCACCACCGACGCGCAGAACGCCGTCGGTGCGACCCAGGGCTCGGCGGCCAGCGCCGCCAAGTCGATCGCGGCCTCGCCGGCCAGCGGGTGCCCGGCCGGGAGCACCGCCCAGAGCGGGTCGTGCGCCAGGACCGTCCGTCGCAGGCCCGCAAGGGCGGCAGCGTCGAGCGCGTTGGGCTCGAAGACGACCGCCAGGTCGCACGAGCCGGCCCGCACGCCGGCGACGGCCTCGACCGGATCCTCCTCGGCGAGGTGCAGCTCGACGTCGGGGTGCCGCTCGCGGAAGGCCGAGACGGCGGCCGGCACGAGCGCCGTCCATGCCGACTCGAAGGCGGCCAGGCGCAGCGACCCGCCACGCATCGCGACGAGGTCGTCGAGCTCTGCGCGCGCAGCGGCGAGCTGGCCCAGCACGACCGCCGCGTGGCGATCCAGCACGGCGCCGGCCTGGGTCAACCGCGTGCCGCGCGGCCCGCGCTCCACCAGTACCGCTCCGGCCTCGCGCTCCAGCACGGCCATCTGCTGGGAGATCGCCGACGGGGTGTACTGGAGCTCGCTGGCCGCCGCCGCGAACGACCCATGCTCGGCGACGGCGCGCAGGACTCGGAGGCGCCGAAGATCGGGCAAGCCGCGGCCGACCGCGTCGTCCTCCGGCGACCCACCTCCTGCGAGCATGCCGAGCATGAAGCGCAGCTTACGGCAGCGGTCAACGACTCCAGTCGCGCTTGCCGACCCGGTCGGGCAGAGTGCCCGCCCATGCGGCTGCACGCCATCCCCCACTCCACCAACGTCGCCCGCGTCTCCCTCGCGCTCGGCCTCAAGGGCGTCGCCCTGGAGGCGACCGTCCAGCACCAGCCCGGCGACCGCACCGCCATCGAGGGGCTCTCTGGGCAGCCGCTCGTCCCCGCGCTGGAGACCGACGACGGGCGGGTGCTGACCGACTCGATGGCGATCGTCGCGTGGATCGACGCGACCTGGCCGCAGCCTTGTCCGCTCTACCCGGCCGACCCGGCCGCGCGCGGTGAGGTCGAGGGCTTCGTCACCTTCTTCAACCACGTCTGGAAGGTCCCGCCGAACGCCATCGAGGCCGAGCAGTCCCGCGCCGCACCCGACCGCGACCGCATCGCCGCCTGGGCGGCGCAGCTGCGGGCCTGGCAGCACGGGTTCGACGCGCTGCTGCACGGGCGGCCGTACCTCTTCGGCGACGCGCCGGGCGCCGCGGACGTCTGCGCCTACCCGTTCCTGCGCTTCGCGACCTCCAGCGACCCCGAGGACGACGACCTCTTCCACGGCGTGCTGCTCGAGCACCTCGCGCTGCGCCCGGGCGAGCGGCCGCGCCTGGCCGCCTGGATCGACCGGATGGCCGAGCTGCCGCGAGCTTGAGGGGTCCGCCACCTAGGTAGCGAGGGCCCCGTACCTCCCCGGACCGGGGAGTTTTTAGGGCCGCTTCAGGAAGGAGGCAGACAATCGCGGATGCGAACGTACTCGCACGTGCACCTCCTCCCAGAAGCACGATCCGGCCCGCTCATCAGGCGGGTCGGATTGATTAAAGGGGCGTCGTGTTACGCGCGTGTTGAGCCGCGAGACATTCGCCATTGCGGTGTCACGTCTGCGCGCACGCTCCGGCGGCCGGCCCAGGAGAAGAGACCGACCGCCTCGGTGAGCGTTCCGGGCGGCACCACCCCGTGCCGCCCTTCTTGCACTCGCCGCATCGCGCTGTCCCACGAGCGCCTGCGACACGGCCCCGTCTCGGTCCGTTCCACCGGACGACACCTATCGGGGGCTCCAACGGCCTGTTCGCGCGGAACTGGCGGTTGGATCAGCCCGAGCGCTGTTCGTTGCCGGACGTCGAGCTCTGCTGCGCTCGGCGCTCGCGGATGCGGACGGCCTCGATCCGATTCTCGCGCACCGACTCGACGCGGATCGAGTACCCGTCGGCGGTGATCGTGTCGCCCCGCTTGGGCAGCCGCCCCAGCTCCGCGAACACGAACCCGCCGACCGAGTTGTAGGCGTCGGTGTCGACGGGCAGCTCGACCCCGTAGTCGAGCAGGTCGGTCACCGCGACGTGGCCGCGGACGAACCAGTCGCCGTTGGCCAGGCGGCGGATGTGGCCGCCGGCCGGGTCGGTCTCGTCGTCGATCTCGCCGACGACCTCCTCGATGATGTCCTCGACGGTGACGATGCCGACGACGCGGCCGTACTCGTCGACGACGACGGCCATCGAGGAGCGCTGGCGCTGCAGGTCGGCCAGCAGGTCGTCCAGCGGCTTGGTCTCGGGGACGATGACGGCCTCGCGCACCAGCGGCTCGATCGAGGCCTGCGGCCCCTCGGCCATCAGCGCCCGGGCCAGCGAGTTGGAGTGCACGATGCCGCGCACGCGGTCGCGGTTGTCGTCCTCGGTGACCACCAGGCGCGTGTGGCCCGACGAGATGCAGCGGCGCAGGGCGGTCTCGACGTCCTCGCTCAGATCCACGGTGACGACCGCCGGGATCGGCGTCATCACCTGGCGCGCCTCCTGCTCGTGCAGGTGGAAGACGCCGCTGAGCATCCCGGCCTCGCCCGCGTCGAGCTTGCCGCCGGCGCGGGCCTGACCGATGAGGATGCGCAGCTCCTCGGGGGTCGCGCCCTCCTGGGAGGCCGCGTTGGGATCGACGCGCAGGAGCCGCAGCAGGGCGTTGGAGACGGCGTTCAGCAGCGAGATGAAGGGCTTCATCGCCGTGTTGAACGCCAGCAGTGGGCGCGCCACCGCGATGGCGATCCGGTCCGGGTGGATGATCGCGTAGATCTTGGGCACCTGCTCGCCGACGACGACGTGCGCCGCGGTGACCAGCACGTAGGCGATGGCCACCGAGATCGCGACCTTCACGCCGTGCGAGAAGCTGCCGAACAGCGGCTCGAACAGCGTGGCGATGGCGGGCTCGCCCAGGAAGCCGATGCCCAGCGAGGCGAGCGTGATCCCGAACTGGCACGCCGACAGGTACTGGTTGAGGTCGTCGTGCAGGCGCAGCGCACGCCGCGCTCCTGCCGAGCCATCCTCCGCGATCTCCTGCAGCGAGGACCGCCGTGAGCGGACGAGGCCGAACTCGGCGGAGACGAAGAATCCGTTCACGCCGATCAGCACCGCGACCGCGAGGATCAGCAGGACGGTCACGTGATGGGGCCGGGTCTCGGCCCGGCGCTACTTCGAGAGGGGTCGTCGTTCATGGAGCGACGACAGGACGCTACCAGCGCGATCGGCGCGCCGGGTCCCGGCCCGCCGTTCGGGTTAGCCCGCAGGCAGGGTGTCGATGGTCGTCGCCAGGTCGAAGTCGGCCTGCGTGAGGCCGCCCGCGCTGTGGTTGGTGACGCTCAGCCGGACGAGGTTCCAGCCGTGGACCAGGATGTCGGGATGGTGGTTGGCCGCCTCGGCCGCGTCGGCGACTGCGTTGACGAACGCCATCGCCGCGGCGAAGTCGGGCAGCTTGCGGTCGGTGACGATCTGGTCGCCCTCGCGCCGCCAGCCCTCCAGGTGTCCGAGGCGCTCCTCGATCGTGTCGTCGTCCAGCAGCTCTGCCATATCGTCCTCCCGATGCGGATCGTCAGCCTCGTGCCGCACGCTACCGAGTTGCTGTATGCCCTTGGGCTCGGCGACGACGTGGTCGGCGTCACCCACGAGTGCGACTTCCCGGCCCAGACGGCCGGCGTCGCCAGGATCACCCGGGACATGCTGCCCGCCGGCCTGTCGTCGGGCGAGATCGACGCGGCCGTGCGCGAGCGCACCGAGGAGGGCGAGGCGATCTACGGGCTGGACGAGCAACTGCTCGCCGAGCTGAAGCCCGACCTGATCGTCACGCAGGAGCTCTGCCCCGTCTGCGCGGTCAGCTACGACGAGGTCAAGGCCGTCGCCGCGAAGCTGGCGCCGTGCCCGAAGGTCATCGCGCTGGATCCCAAGACGTTCGGCGAGACGATGAGCGACATCCGGACGATCGCCCAGGCGACCGGCGCGCGCGACGCCGCGCTCGACCTGGTGGCACGCCAGCGCGCCCGCGTCGACCGCGTGAGGATCGCGCTCAAAGATGCGCCGCGGCGGACGGTGGCGGCGGTGGAGTGGTTCGACCCCATCTACGTCGCCGGGCACTGGACGCCGCAGCTGGTGGAGCTCGCCGGCGGCCTGGACGTGCTCGGCTTCGCGGGCGAGCACAGCGAGCGCCTCGGCTGGGACGCGCTGCGGGCCGCGCGGCCGGAGGTGGTGCTGTGCATCCCGTGCGGCTACGACGGACCGCGGGCACTGCAGGAGGCGCAGCAGTTCTCTGACGAGCTGCGGTCGATCGGCGCACAGGACGTCATCGCGCTGGATGCCTCGGCGTACTTCTCACGCCCCGGGCCGCGGCTGGTCGACGGCCTCGAGACGCTCGCCCACGCGCTGCACCCCGACCTCGTGCCCGAGGCGCCGGGGACCGTGCACCGCCTCGACCTGTAGCCGCGCGCGCCGCGCGCCACCCGCCGCCGCCGCCGCTACAGCGTGTAGTTGTGGAGGTTGCCCGAGACCGCGACCGCGCCCACCACGGCGAGCACCGCCAGCACCGCGCAGGCGACGTAGCCGAGCGCCGGCCGGCGGAAGCGGTCGGCCTGGTGGAAGGCCAGCGCGGCCAGCACGCCGCCGATCAGGCCGCCGATGTGGCCGCCGAAGGCGATGTGCAGGCCCGGTAGGAAGCCGATGGCCAGGTTGATGAGGATCAGGCCGCCGAGACCGCCGCTGAACGGGTCGTAGCCGCGGCGGCGCTGCTCGACCGCCAGCACGCCCATCAGGCCGAAGACGGCGCCGGAGGCGCCGACGACCGGCGAGGTCGTGGTCTGCACGAGGGCGCCGAACGAGCCCCAGAGCAGGGCGGTGAAGTAGAGCGCCCCGAAACGCGCCGAGCCGATCGCCCGCTCGAGCTGCTGGCCCAGGATCCACAGCAGGTACATGTTGAACCCGATGTGGATCAGACCGCTGTGCAGGAAGCCGCTGGTGACCAGGCGCCAGTAGTCGCCGTCGTGGACGAGCGGGCCGTACAGCGCGAAATGGGAGTAGATGGTCCCGCCGGTCGCGCCGATCCCGATGCTGCCGCCCTGACCCAGGAAGAGCAGCACGCACACGGCGATGATCGCGATGGTGACCCGCGGCTCGGCGTTGGCGTTGACCATCGCCGCGGTCCGCACCTTCGTCTTCTGCTTGGAGCAGACGGGACAGCGCATGCCGACCGAGGTCGGCGTCATGCAGTCCGAGCAGATCGGACGCCCGCAATTGGAACAGGAGACGCCCGTCTCGCGGGACGGGTGGCGGTAGCACTGGGCGGCCATGGGGCGCCGCACGCTAGCAGCGAGGCCTTTCGCCCAGCTCAGCTCATGCGGGGCGGGCCTCAGCTCACGTCAGCTTGGCCCCGCGCTTCGCTGCGGGCCCCGCCGGCGGAGGCCGACGGCTCAGGTCAGCGACGCGCCAACGACCGGCGCCGACGTCGGCTGCGAGCTGCCGCCCGGCGGCTCGGCCGTCACCAGCACCTGGTCAGTCCCCTTCAAGGACTCCATGATCTCCACCCGTGCGCGGCCGTCGGACGGCACGGTGAAGAGCGTGTGGGTCGGGCGCGGCTTGCCCTGGCCCGACATCAGCCACACCTGGTAGACGCGCCCGGCGGGCGGTGAGGGCATGTGCGAGAGGTCGAGCTCGCCGCGCTGGCCGGTCACGTGCAGCGCCACCTGCGTGCCCTTGGGGCCGAAGCCGGGACGCGTCGTCGTCGACGTGCCGTCGTTGGAGACGAGCACGCCCGCGACGACCCCGAGCGCGAGGAGCACCGTCGCCAGGGCGGCCGCCGGCACGGGGCGCATCCGGCCCAGCCAGGCCGGAACCCGCGAGCTGCGCCGCGCGGGCTCGCGGAGCGGCGGCCGGTCGGCGTCGGGCCCGGCGGCGCGCAGCAGCTGCGCCTCGGACTCGACGACGGCCATGATCCGGCCCTTGAGCGCGGGCGGCGGGACGACCTGTGGCGCGGCCATCGGGAGCACGTCGGCGACGACCTGCAGCTGGGCGACCTCGTCCCGGCAGATCGCGCAGCCCCTCAAGTGCTTGGCGAACTCCTCGGCGGCGTCGTCGTCGAGGGCGCCGAGGACCCAGGGGCCGGCGTCGTCGCGGTGGGCGCAGCTCATGCCGTCACCTCGGCGAAGTGCCCGAGCTGGCCGCGGAGCTTCTCGAGGCCGAGGCGGATGCGGCCCTTGACGGTGCCGATGGGCATCTCGAGCATGTTGGCGATCTCCGAGTGGGAGAACCCGCCGAAGTAGGCGAGCTCGATCGCCTTGCTCTGCTCCTCGGGCAGGGTGGCGAGCGCCGACCGCACCTCGGTGGCCTCCTCGCGCCGGGCGGCCTGGACGTCGGTGCGCTCCTTGGCCTCGAAGCGCTCCTCGATGCCCTCGTCGCTGGCGCGGCGCTTGTCGTGGACCATCGAGCGCCGCAGGGCGTCGATGGCGCGATGATGGACGATGCCGAGCACCCAGGTCCTCACGCTACCGCGCGTGTGGTCGTACCGGGCCCCGGACCGCCAGAGCGACAGGAACGCCTCCTGGACGACGTCCTCGGCCGCCCCGCGCCGGCCGACCATCCGGTAGGCGAGCGAGAACGCCGCGGTGCTGTGGCGCTCGTAGATCATCTCGAAGGCCTGGGCGTCGCCCTGACGCATCAGCTGCATCAGGTCCTCGTCTGCCAGCAGGCTCACGTCGGTTCGGTCGGCCACGGCAAGTTCCTACGCCGCCGCCGCCCGATCGGATCAGCGATCCAGGATCCGGCGCGTCTCGTCGGCGACCGAGCGCAGCGTGCGCTCGGCGAAGTCCAGCGGATCGGAGGCCTTCGAGCGGCGCCGATGCTGCTGGCGCACGCGCAGGACCACGAGCGCGGCGCCGGCGGTGGTGCCGACGGCCACCGCGGCGAGCGGTCGCACCCAATTGCGCGGGTCGCGCATGGTCGAGAGCTCCCAGCTCTCCAGCTCGTCCTGGGCCAGCTCGGTGAGCCCGGCCAGGGTGGCCTCCATGCGCGCCGCGAGGTCCTCGGGCGGATCGACCGGCGTCAGGGCGCGCTTCAGCAGGCCCTCGAACTCCCCGAAGGTCTCGCTCATCGGCCGATCACCCGGCCTGCTTCGTCGCGACGATCTCTTCCAGCTGCTTGATGGCGCGATGCAGCAGGACCTTCGTGGCGCCGTCGGTCCGCCCCATGGCCCGCGCGATCTCGCGGTTGTCCATGCCGAGGGCGAAGCGCATGATCAGCGCCTCGCGGCGGTCGTCGGGCAGGTCCTTCACACCCTCCAGGATTCGCGCCAGCTCGTCGCGACCCTCCACCAGGTCCTCGGTGGTGTGGGGCGTGCGCAGCGTCTCGGAGTCCTCGATCGGGGTCTGCGGCTTGCGCGAGCGATCGCGGTAGAGGTTCGCCGCGAGGTTGTGCGCGATCCGGATCAGCCACGGCCGCAGCGGACGCCCATCGGACTCGTTGACCGCACGCTCGAAGTGCCGGTAGGCCTGCAGGAACGTCTGCTCCGTCAGGTCCTCGGCGTCGTGGTGGTTGCCCACCCGGTAGTAGGCATAGGAGTAGACATCCCGCAGGTGCGCTCGGTAGAGCTCCGAGAACTCCGCATCGACCTGGGCCTTGTCCACGCACGGAGCCTATCTCTCCCGCTAGGCGGCTCGGACGAAGCGCTTGCCGCGCCGTGGCGGGTTGGTGATGGCGGAGGCCCAGTCGCCGGCGTCGACGCGGCCGGCGACGACGTCGGCCAGCCCGTTGACGGCGGGCGCGTCGATGCCGCCCTCTCTCAGGGCGACCGCCAGCAGCGGCAGGGCGTCAAGGCTCTCGGGGGTCTGCCCGAGGGCGGTCTCGATGTCGGCCGGGGCCGTGCCGGCGGCCAGCAGCTCGCCGGCGCGGCGGTTGCGCGAGCCCTGCGCGACGAGGGTGGCGATCAGGTCGCCGGTGCCTGCTAGGCCGGCGAAGGTCGCCTCGTGGGCACCCTGGCGGCGGGCGTAGGCGTCGACCTCGGCGAAGACGCGCCCGGCGGCGGCGCCGGCGGCGTTGGGGCCCGCGGGGCCGGCGGTGGCGGCGGCCAGCGCGGCGGCGTTCTTGGCGGCGCCGGCGAGCTCGATGCCCACCGTGTCGGTCGACGTCTCGGCGTAGATCCCCGCCTTGCCGAGCAGGTCGGCGAGCTGGCGGCCGAGCCCGGCGTCGGCGCAGCCGACCACCACGGCGGCGCCGTTGTCGAGCGCGTCGGCGGCGTGCGCGGGACCGCCGAGGCAGGCGACGGCACGGGCTCTGGCGAGCTTCTCGGCGTAGGCGCTCGGCAGCAGGCCGTGCGGCGGGACGAGGCCCTTGGACGCGACGAGCATGCCGGTGCGCGCGACGATCCCGGCGCCGTGGGCGGCGAGCACCTCGGGCAGCGCCCGGGCGGGGACGGCGATGACGACGAGGTCGTGGCGGCCCAGCTCGAGGTCGGCCGCGCGGAGGACGGAGATCTGGTCGGGCAGCGCCTCGCCCGGGAGGTAGCGATCGTTGACGCGGGCGGTGGCGAGGAGCTCGGCCTGCGCGGCGGTGCGGGTGCCGAGCTCGACCTCGACGCCGGCGCGGGCCAGCGCCACGGCCAGGCCGGTGCCCCAGGAGCCGGCGCCGATGACGGCGGCACGGCGGATGGGCGGCAGGCCGCCGAGCCACTCCCACTGCAGCATCACGCACGGCCAGATGCGGTCGGTGACCGCGCCGGCGAGCTCGGCGGACGGGTGGTCGACCGTCGGGAAGCGCAGCGGAGCCCCGGCGCGGATCGAGACCTTGTGCGGGCGGATGCGCCACTTCTTGCGGATCTCCTCGGTGCCGATGACGGCGACCGGGATGACCGGTGCGCCGGTCTCCAGCGCCAGGCGGCCGACGCCGCGCTTCGGGGCGGCGAGCCCGCCGGGCCGGATGCGCGTGCCCTCGGGGAAGATCAGGACGGCGTCACCGCGCTCGAGGATCTGGCGGGCCGTGCCCATCGCGTCCTCGTCGGCCGCGCCGCGGTCGATCGGGAACGCGCCGAGGCTGTTGAGGAACCACGCCGTCAGCGGCTTGGCGAACAGCTCCTTCTTGGCCACGTAGTAGAGCGGACGACGCGACATGCAGGCGATGACGAACGGGTCCAGGAACGACCGGTGGTTGGCGGCGAAGATGACCGGGCCGTCGGCGGGGATGTGCTCGCGCCCGATCCGCGCCATCCGGAAGTAGAGATGGAAGAACGGCTGCAGCACACCCCGGACGATCCAGTAGACGAGCGGGTTGACACCCTTGTTGCGGGCGCGGTCCAGATGCCGGTTGCTCTCCATCGCATCTGGCGTACCCCACCTCGGCGGCCGGGGTTACAGTGGCGCATGGCCATCGACCGCGCTCGCACCGCCCGCGGAGCCGTCGCCGGGGCGGTCGCCGCCGCCGTCTGGGCGCTCCAGCAGCCGCTCGACCAGCGCGTCTTCGGCGTCCGCTACGACGAGACCGAGCTGCTCGGCAAGCTCGTCACGCGCGGCCCCGCCTGGCCCGCGGCCGGACTGGTGCTGCACCTCGTCAACGGCGCGGCGTTCGGGGCGCTGTACGCCGGCGTCGTGTCGCCGCGCCTGCCGCTGCCGTCCTGGGCGCGCGGGCCGGCGGCGGGCCTCGGCGAGCACCTCGGCTCCTGGCCGCTGATGCTGGTGACCGACCGCCTCCACCCTGCCCGTGCGGACATGCCGACGTTGAGTAGCAACCCGCGGGCGTTCGCCCAGGCGACCTGGCGCCACCTCCTCTTCGGCACCGTCCTCGGCGAGCTCGAACGCCGCCTGAACCCCGAGCCCGACGATGAGCCGCCCGGCCAGGAGCACGTCGTGTCCACCAACGGCCACGGCAACATCGAGCACGCGATGACGGGCCGGGAGAGCTGAGGGGCGCTTAGACTCCGGCTGAGCCCGCCGGAGTAGCTCAGTTGGTAGAGCACTGCTCTTGTAAAGCAGGTGTCACGGGTTCGAATCCCGTCTCCGGCTCTGGGGTTGTGGGCTCGTCGCGCCAATCGGGCAGTTGGTAGTCAGCCGCCCACGTGATGCCGTGCCGCTGGCCGTTGACGGCAGGGGCCACCCGGAGGCATCCGATGCCCGCGGCAGGGACGTCGACGGGTACGAGGTAGTTCAGGTGATTCTGCGGGCAGTGAACCGCGAACAGGTCGGCCTCGCCCGCATAGCTTCGCCGGTGCACGCCCGACCGGCTCCCACGGGTGCTCACGGTGTTGAACCGGATGACGCCGCGCTTCAGGCGCCCCGTCTTGCACTGCACCCGAACGATTCGATCGCCGAGGTCGAGCAGGAAGTCATAGCGGTGGTTGTGCCCGATCGGCAGGAACACGGCGTACCCGAGTTGCACAAGCGCGTTGGCAATGGCCATCTCGGATCGAAGGCCGACATCGACGGGGTGGGCACTCTGAGCGGGAGCTAGCAACACGAACGTATGTTCGCATCTCGGCCGGACGTCATCGCTCGGTGCGGCGGACCCGCCTCGGCGCGCCGCTCGAGCGTCCCATGGAGTCGAAAGGCACCGCGGCCGTCGAGGGACGACTCAGCCGCGACTATCGCGGTTCAGTCGTCCCTCGGCGCCCCGCACGACCATCAAGTCCCGAACGACCCCGCCCCCAGGCGCCGGCGGAGGACGCCGAGCGCCGGCACCGCACGACGCGCACTCGTCACTGCCCCCGAACCACGCCCCGCAGCACGATCGGCGCCCGCACGGAGCACCAGCCACGCGCCGCAGCACGACCTACAGCCGGTCCCTCCACGTCACCGCCGCCGACGCCACCTGCGCGAGGGCGTCTTCGAGCTTCATGCGGTTGTCGGCGCGCCGTGCGGTGCCGAGGGCCTTGAGCGCGTCGGCGAGCAGGGCAGGCCCGGCCGGGCCTTCGGCGCGCAGCGCGTCGATCTCGCCGGCGGTCAGCTTGCGTGGCGCGCCCGTTGCCGCGACCGCCACCTCGGCGTACTCGCGCTCGGCGCGCTCGGCGCGCGACTCGGCGCGGCGGGCCGCGTCCTCGGCCACGCGGGCGCGGGTGAGCGCGTCGTCGACGATCTGCTGCTCGGGCGATGCCTCGACCACGCGCTCGACGCGCACGGGAGACCGCAGCGCGCCGGCGACGCGGGCCTCGGCGGTCTCCACCCGCTCCTGCGCGCCGGCGATCGCCGCCTGCGCCTCGGCCAGCTCGGCGCCCAGGCCGCGCTTCGCCGCTCGGGCGTCGGAGATGGTCGCCTCGGCGCGCTCCAGGCGCGACGCGAGCTTCGCGGCCGTCCGCCGCGCCTCAGCGGCGTCCATCCTGGCCTCGGCCAGCTCGGCCTTCAGGGCGCCGGCACGCGCTTCGGCGGCCTCCCGACCACGCTCGACGCGCGCCAGCGCGCCGGCGTCGGCCACGCGCTCGCGGACGATCTTCGTCTTGACCTTCGGGACGGACTCGGCCCGCAGCCGGGCGCGCTCGAGCTGCGTCGCCAGGCGCTCGGCGCGGGTCTCCGCCTCGGCGGCACGGGCCAGCGCGGCGTCGACCGCGACGCGGGCGTCGTGCTCGAGGCGCTGGATCGCGCGCTCGGAGAGGTCGACCTCGGTGCGGCGGCGCGGGCCGCGCTTGGCAGGCTCGAAGCCGGCCGCGCGGATCGCGCGCTCCAGCGAGCCGTCGAAGCAGCGACGGGCGGCGTTGGCCGACGGGTAGGCCGATCCGCAGACGGGGCAGCCGGCGCGGTAGCGCTCGATGCGCCAGACCTGGCCGGTGATCTTCGCCTGGCCGGGGTTGAAGTCCGCCAGGCGCGGGACCTCGCCGTGGGCCTCGACGAAGTGCTGGATCTCGGTGATGACGGACTCGGGAGTCCACTGCGGGGCCTTGCCCCGCCGTGGGGCCCCCGCGATCTGCACGGGGGACAAGTGCGAGTCCCCCTAAGGCAGGCGCTGAGGCCGGGTCGACGGTCCGTCGACCCACGCCGGGTGGCGCGGATCGCGTCCGGGCAGCGGCCCGGATGACGCGTGGGGAGGTTCAGGGGTGCGCAGCATCGTTCTCCCCCACCGTATCGACACCGGCGCCGCGATCCAACAGCGGGCGCGTCAGCCCACGCGCTGCGCGGCTTCGGTGGCCTCCCGGGCCACGCAGCCGGCGAGATGGTCGTTGACCAGCCCGCAGGCCTGCATCGACGCGTAGGCGGTCGTCGGTCCGACGAACCGGAAGCCCTCGCGCTTGAGCGCCTTGGCCAGCGCTGTCGACTCCGGGGTCAGCGCCGGGACGTCGCCCCAGCCCTGCGGGGCCGGGCGCGCTGGCGGTGCGTGCGACCACACCAACTCCGACAGCGTCCGGCCGCCGTCGTGCAGCGCCACCAGCGCCCGGGCGTTGGCGATCGTCGCCACGACCTTCAGGCGGTTGCGGACGATGCCTGCGTCGGCCATCAGTCGCGCGACCTCCTCCTCCCCGTACTGCGCCACGACCTCGGCGTCGAAGTCGGCGAACGCCGCACGGAAGTTGTCGCGCTTGCGCAGGATCGTGATCCACGCCAGGCCCGACTGGAACGCCTCGAGCGAGAACCGCTCGAACAACCCGCGGTCGTCGCGGACGGGCCGTCCCCACTCGTCGTCGTGATACGCGCGGTACAGGGGATCGTCGCCCCCGAAGCAGCGCAGCTCAGCGGCGGCCGACACGCTCCGTCTACGGCTTCTTCTTGACCGTGATCGTCATCTTCATCTCTTCCTCGTGGAAGGTGCAGATGATCTTGTAGGTGCCCGCCCGGGTCAGCTTGCGCTTGAAGCTCTCGCCGGCCGCCAGCGGGTCGGACGCGAACTTCTTGACGCCCTTGGGCGCGGTCTTGAGCGCCACGTCGTGGACGTCGGTCTCCTGCTCGCTCCAGCGCCAGTTGACGCTGTCGCCGACGTGGACGACCAGCTTGGACGGCCCGTAGTAGTTGTCGTTGACCGACACGGTGCGCGTCTTGCCCGACGACGACGTCGCCGCGACCGCCAGGGCGGGCGCCGCGGCAACTGCCGCGGCGCCCGTCAGCGCCATGAGCGCCCGGCGGCCCGTCACTTGACGGTGCCCGCCACGTAGTGGTCCAGCGGCGTGATGCCCGCCTGCGGGGCGTGGTCGTGCTTGACCAGGAACGCCTCGTGCGTGCCGTCCAGCGCCCAGTCGATGAGCTGCTTCTGGACGTCGGCCGAGAACGCGTTGGCGCCTGTGAACGGGCACGCCGGCATCGTCGACGCGTCGGCGGGGACGGTGACCGCCGCGCCGGTGTTGGCGCTGAGGCAGTTGTCGCTGCCGTTGCCGTCGTAGCCCAGGTCGCGGCCGTTGAGATCGGTGCCGTTGAGCCCCATCTGGTTGTTGGAGATCGAGTTGCCGACGAGGTCCATCGCCGCGGGCACCTTGGTCAGCAGGAACTGCTGGATCATGCCGGCGCCCATCAGCCAGTTGCCGTAGACCCGGTTGTTCTCGACGCGGTTGTGACGGCCGCCGAACAGCAGCACGCCGACACCCACCGGGTACGCGGTGGAGTCCGCGGCCGGCGGCATGACCTTGAACGGCGCGCCGGCGTAGTAGTTGAAGTTGTTCCAGAAGATGTCGTTGTCGGTGATGACGTTCTCCTCCGCCGGCGCGTACTTCTCCGAGCTCAGCGCGTTCGGGACGACACCCGTGCCGTTGTTGTAGAACTTCGACTTCGTGATGGTCACGTAGCGCATGTTCGTCCCGGACCAGCCGAGGACGTTCCCGTAGGACTTGATGTTGCGCACGATCGAGCGGACCGGCTTGGTCTGCGGCGGCGTCTGGCCGATGTAGAAGCCGGAGTCGCTGTTCCACGCGGCCTCGGAGTCGGTGATGGACCCGCCGACCGAGTTGAAGGCGTAGACGCCGTACACGCCGACCAGGAACGCCTTCACGTTGGTGAAGGTGTAGCCGTTGACGTTGACCGCGAAGAAGCCGTTGGCCTTGTAGTGCTGGGCCTGGAAGCCGTTGACGGTGACCTCGTTGGCGCCGTTGATCTGCACGCCGTTGGCGCCCTTGACGCCCTTGCCCTCGAGGATGACCTTGCTCGGGTCCTTCGGATCGCCGATGAGCTTGACGAAGCGCTTGGCGACGCCCTTGACCGAGACGCTCTCGCGGTAGGTGCCGTGGGCGACCTTGACCGTGTCGCCGGGCTTGGCCTTGTTGACGGCCGCCTGGATCGTCGGGAAGCACGCCTTGCTGCCCATGCAGACCTTCAGCGTCTTGAACGGGCCCTTGGGCTTGGCGTTGCCGCCGCTGCCGGGTTTGGACGGCGGCGGGTAGTCGACGGCGGACGCCGCCGGGACGAAGGCCAGCGCGGCCACGAGGGCGACGGCGGGGACGATGGTGAGCCTGCGATACGACACGTGAACTCCTCCTACTGCTCGACGAGGTACCAGCCCGCCATCCCCGCGTCCTGATGGGAGAAGACGTGGCAGTGGTAGAGCCAGCGGCCCGGGTTGTCTTCGACGAAGCGGACCGTCGTGGTCTCGTTGGGCCCGACGGTGGGCGTGTCGACGAAGGCGCCCGACGCGTCCTGCCATCGGTGACCGTGGATGTGGAAATCGTGGAAGTTGTTGTCCATCCCGAACACGTGCAGGGCGACCTGTTGGCCGACCTTCGCGCGCAGGATGGGCGTGTTGCCGGCGAAGGCGCGCCCGTTGATGCACTGGTACGAGCGCTTGAGCCCCGTGACGGGGGGCTGCAGCTGGTGCAGGAACAGCGACTTCTCGACGGCGGGGACGTCCTCCCCACGCGGGCGGATCACGAGGCTGCCGTACATCCCGCGGAAGGTGTTGAGCGTGTGGTTGGGACCGTGGTCGTGGTACGGCCACGCGCCCACGCTCTCGGGCACGCACTCCCAGGTGTAGGTGAACTCCTCGCCCGGGGCGATGAAGCCGCCGGCGCGGGTGTAGTCGCCGATGTAGACCCCGTCGTACTCCGGGTTGTACTTGACCCCGTGCGGGTGCATCGTGATCGCCTGCTTGCCGTCGCCCGTCAGCCCGTTGCGGACGTGCACGACGAGCGTGTCGCCGACCTCGGCGTGCAGCGTCGGGCCGGGCATCGCCGCGGGCCCGAGCGCGGCCGCGAAGCCCTCGGTCATCTGCTGGTAGACGGTGGCGGTGAAGGTCGACGACTCGGGAACGGCGACGCCGTGCCAGTCGTCGCGCTTGCTCGGCACGATCGTCCAGCGCACCTGCGTCGCCTGGATCCAGTACTCGACGGCGCGCCCGCCCGGCTGGGGCGACGGCGTCACGTAGGTCTGGGCCTCCGTGGGCTCCTTGGCCGCGGCGGCGGACACCGCCTTGGGCCGCCGGACGCGGGCCGCGGCGGCGTCGGCCTTCGCGGCATCGCCCCGCTGGGCGACGGCCACCTTCTCACCGCCGATCGTGCACAAGAACGCGCCCGCGGCGCCGACCTGCAGGAACCGGCGGCGGCCGAGGGTGGGGTCGAACGGGTCGAGCGGATCCGGCGTCATGAGAGGAGAGATGGTGCCGGGGGTGCGGGACGGCTCCGTCCTCCCCAGGCGGCCGGGGCGATCCTACACACGACTTGGACACTTGTCCAAGACATACGAACGAGCCTCCGGTACGGTGGTTTACATGGCCGGCCCGCCTTCGATTCCGGACGCCCCGTCGCGCGGGCGGCGCGACCCGCGCGGCGAGCTGCGCCGCGCCGAGCTGCTGGACGCGGCGATCCACCTCATCGGCGCCCATGGCATGGACGGCGTCACCCACCGCGCCGTCGCGGCCGCGGCGGGCGTCCCCGCAGCGTCGACGAGCTATTACTTCCGCTCCAAGGACGAGCTCATCGACGAGGCCCTGCGGACGCTCGCGGCCCGCGAGGTCGAGCTCCTGCGCCGGCGCCGCGAGGCCCTCGGCGCGGCCGTCGCCGACCTCGACGCGACCGTCGAGGCGCTCGCCGGCTGGATCGAGGAGCAGGTGACCCCTGAGGGCAGCGTCGCGATCCTCGCCCAGTACCAGCTCCAGCTCGAGGCGGCGCGCCGTCCCGAGGCCCGCGAGATCCTCGCGGAGTGGAAGGCCCAGACCGACGAGCTGGCCGAGACGGCGATGGGCAGCCTCGGCGCGCGCGACGTGCGCACCGCGGCGATCCTGCTGATCTGCGCCATCGACGGCCTGCGCCTGCGGCTGCTGGCCTCCGGGCACGACCCGCTCGAGGGCGACGCGCTGCGCCACGTCCTGCGCGCCCTCCTGGCCGGGCTGATCGACGCGGACGGGGCGGGCAGGCCGCAGTGACCGCCCGCGGGCGGCGCGCGCTCAGACGGC
>DASYLT010000204.1:0-32001 GCA_036009425.1 Baekduia sp.
CTGGCGGCGCAAGCTCGACAACGAGTGGATGTACCGCTCCGAGCAGGTCGTCGATCGCCACGTGCCCAAGCCCAACGCCGAGGAGTCCGAGGCGCTCACCTGCGGCCCAGGCCCGTTCTCCATGGCCAACGCCGACACGACCGGCGACATCCTCAAGGCCGCCGGCTTCGAACAGCTCACGTTCCGCCGCGTCGACATCGACATGTTCATCGGCCACGAACCCGAGGAAGCCGTCGAGGTCGCCCTCGCCCTGGGACCTGCCGCCGAGACCGTCCGGCTGGCCGGCGACGACGCCGCCCGGGTGCGCCCCCTGATCGAGACCGACCTGCTCGCGCTCGCACGGGAGTACCAGACCGCGTCAGGCGAGATCGTCGCGCCGGCGTCGGCGTGGATCGTCAGCGCCCAGGCCCCCGACGCGAGCTGACGCAAGGGCCGGCCGTGCCAATGGTTAGCCGGAGTACACGATGCACTTGCTGCCTTGTACCCGCACTTCGCCGATACGGTCGCTGTAGCCCTGATAGACCGTCCACTTCAGACCGGTGGACTTCAGCTGCCCAACCTTGCTGCTGTAGCCGGAGTAGACGTCGGCGGTGCGCGCTTGGGCCGACGTCGCCCCGACCAGGCCTGCGGCGACGGTGAGCAGGAACATGGCGATGCGCCGACTAGTCGAACGAAGTTGCATGTGATCCTTTGAGTCGGAAGGGAGGCTTGCTCGCGTCCTGGCGCCGACGAAACGCGCCCCCGCCCGTCAGCAGGTGACCACCCGCCCACGCCCATCCAAGCAACCAGCCGCCACCCGCGCGGCGTACGGGCTCCGGGCGAGGATCCGGAATCGCGCGTAGCGCGTCACACGCCCGGCGAGTGAGACGCGAACCTCGAGCACGGCGCCCGTGCGCAAGCGGGCCTTGATCCGGGGGCGTTTGGCCTTGCCTGTCGCCGTGGCGCTGCCCAGCCTCGCGCCGGCGGAACCGCATCCGCTGCGGCACAGGACGGTGACGCGCGCCCCGCGCAGGACCCCCAGCGCGAGCAAGCCAATCACCTTATGTCGACGTGCGAGCATCGACACCTTGAACTCGCCGACGGGCGGCACCGAACTGCTCGGTGCCTTCGACCCGGTTGCGTCCGTCGTGCCGCTCGCCGGCCCGGATGCACCGCCGCCGGCGTTGCCGCCACCGGTGGCACCCCCGCCGCCTCCACTGGGCGCCGCGGTCACGCCCGGCGTCGGGGTACCGGGCGACGTGACGGGCGCCGGCATGACCGTGATGTAGCGGACGCTCGTCTGCTCGTGGCTGGCGGCGTCGGTGGCCGCCACCGTCACCGCGTATAGACCAGGCGCCGCGAAGGTGTGCTGGGTGCCGGCGCCCGCCTGCGCGCCGGTGCCGTCCCCGAAGGTCCAAGAGAGAGTCGTCGGCCCGACCGCGTCGCTGGCCGCCCCGGAGACCGTCACCGGGGTTCCCGCGACGCCATTGGTCGGCACGGTCATCGTGTCGACGGCCGGGTACGCCGCGTCGTCTGTGGCGAGCATCACGTCGCGCGTGGAGCCGTTGTCGACGACCACCGCCACGTACGTGTCGCCCGCCGAGTCCCCGGTCGCGGCGGTCGAGAAGATTGTCCTTCCCGTGCCGAACGACGCCAGCGTCGTCGGGCTGACGCCGAAGGGATCGGCGGAGGCGTCCTGGATCTGCGCCTGGCCATCGGGCGCCGTCGACGTCGTGACGACGCGCAGCGAGCCTGAGCCCGGCACACCGAACTGCACGAGGTGGCGGACACCGGTGTAGCCCAATCGGTCGCTTCCGGCCACGACGTTCGATCCCGCGGGGAACCGCCTGGAGAGCACCGGCGTCGTGCCGTCCAGAGCGTCCTGGTCATAGGCGACGAGCAGCGCGCCGCTGGTGTTCACGGCCGCCTGGGGCACACCGGTCGCACCCAACGCGCTTGAGGACACCTGCTGCGGAGCGATGAAGGAGCCGTCGGCGCCGACCAGTGACGCGAAGACCGCGTCGCGCGGATCGCCGCCGGCCGGCGTGACCGTCTGCGCCCATGCGACGACCGCACGCGTGGAGTCGACAGCGACCGTCGGGCGCAGCGAGTCGCCGACCGTGCTGTGGTAAACGTCGACGACCGCGCCGGTGGGACCGGAGGTCGAGAAGGTCCGGGCTCGCAGCTGGCTGCTCTGGGGGCCGAGCACCACCGGCCAGGCTGCGACCCCGCCGCCGGATGGCCGCACGGCGATCTCGATCGGGCTCAGCGGCAGCTGGTCAGTGCCCAAGGTCATCGGCCCGCTGATCACTCCCGAGGGCGACCTGATGTTCAAGTGCTGGCTGATCTGCGATGGCGTTCCGTCGTCCATCCACGCGATGTAGGCACGTCCCGTGCCGTCGACGGCGAGCTCGACGTCCAGCGGCACGACGCCCGTGACGAGCTGGGATCCGGCCGGCTGCCCGGTGGCACCGAACGCCTGGACGCGCAGGCCGGTGGTGTCCGCCCAAGCCGCCAGGACACCGCCGCCGGGCAGGGCGACGACCGCCGGCACCTGTGTCCCCGATCCCGAGCCCGATCCGAGCGTCGTCGTCACGAAGCCCGGATCGGCTGCGGAGCGGCCGCCGGCAAACGGTCGGCGCACCAGCCGCACCGTGGCGCTCGACGCGCTGGGCGACGCATGGTCGGCGTACACGACGTAGACGTCGCCGTTGGCCGCCGTCGCAGCCGAGACGCTGTAGATCCCGTAACCGCCCGCCTTGATCGTCTCCAGCGGCCCAGGCGCGTCTGCCCATGCCGCTCCGGCCGCCGGCATCAGGCAAGCCACGACGACGGCAGCGACCGCCAGCGCGAGGTGGAGTGCTGGACTGATTCGCGCACGCATAGAAGGGCCGGCCGCCGGTCGGGCCCCCACCGTAACGGGTTGCCGACGACAGACCACCTTCCGGTACCTGTACGAATTGGTAGACCTCCCTGCGAACTCTCACCTGCGGGCGCGGCGCGACTCTAGGATCGCCCCGTGCACGGACGCCTGCTCGCGCTGGTGGCGATGCTGCTGGCGCTCGCCGCACTGGGTGCCACGCCGGCGTCCGCGACGACGACGGTCACGACGACCGTCTCCAACAACGTGAGCGGGACCTCCGACCACCCGCGAGGGGTGTCGATCGGCGCGGGGCTGTCCAGTACGACGCCCTTCCCGCAGGCCGCCGCGGCATCGGTCACCTCGGTCCGGGTGACGCTGAGCGACTACACGGTCATCGACTCGGCAGCCGACCAGGCCTGCGCGCTGACGCAGGTCTATGCCGACGAGGCCCAGTGCCCGGTGGGCTCGCAGGTCGGTGACGGCACGATGGACCTGCAGGTGCAGGGCGCCCCGGAGCACCTGACGCTCAAGGTGTTCAAGGACGGCCCACAGCTCTACGTGCTCTACGTCGGTCAGGCGCCGCTCGGCCTGCGGGGCGTCGGCCTCGGCAGCATCACGAACGGGACGCTCGCGTTCTCCGTGCCGTCGAACGTTGCGAGCCCGAACGGCTCCCCGGCGAGGTTCACCGCGGTGAGCCTGCGCCTGGGGCTGCCGCGGCCGGGGTCGGCGGGGTGGATCTTCACGACCGCCTGCACGCCGGTCTCCTACGACGTCGGCGTCGAGGTCGACGGCAGCGACGCGTCCGCGCTGCAAGGCTCCGCGCGCGCCCGCTGCTTTCCCGGCAGCTACGTCGCTCCCGCGCTGACCGTCGACGACGCGACGGCTGGCACGCCGGCGGCGCCGCGGCCGGCCGGCGCGACGATCTCGCTGGGCGCCACGCCGGCGTTCCCCGCCCCGTGGATCGGTCAGATGACCTCCCTGACTCTCACGTTCGGCGAGGGCGTCGCACTCGGCGCGTCGGCGACGGCCCCCAGCTGCACGGCGCAGCAGGTCGGCGCCGATGACGGCGCGTGTCCGCCCGGCTCCCGCGTCGGGGTCGGAACGATGAGCGAGGGTGGCACCATCGCGCTCACGGCCTACAACGCGCCCGGCGGCCGCGGCCTCAACGTCCTTGCGACCGCGCCGTCGCGCTACGTGATCGCCGCGACGCTCGACCCGACGAGCCGTACCCTGACGTTGCCGATCCCGGCCGGGATCGCGCAGCCGCAGTCCGGCTATTGGTACGGCCTGTCGGCGTTCACGCTCTCACTCGGCGACAAAACGGCGGGGAGCTGGTTCAAGACGGTCGGCTGCGCCGGGACGTGGGACGTCACGACATACCTCGACGGCGGTGGCGGCGTCGAGCAGGCAACCGGAAGCACCCCGTGCTCCAGCGCTCCGCCCGCTCCCGCGCCAGGCGGCGGGGACGGAAGCCCAATCGGCGGCGCCAACCCGGGTGGCCCCACGCCCGTCCCTGGTGCCAAGACGCCCGCCGGCGGGGCCTCGGTCCCGAGCGGGATCCTGCCGCGGTTCCTTCCGACGTTCGTCACCAGCGCGAGGCGTCACGGCAAGCTGCTCGGCTACTTCCACGGGGTCGCCGGTCTGGACGAGGTGCCGGTCGGCGCGTCGGTGGACGTTCTCTGCGTCCGCGGCTGTCGCAGCCGCCACACCTTCTCGCCGCGCAAGGCCCTCAAGAAGAACTCGCAGTTGCTCCTGCCCAAGCCGGTGGCGGTGACGGCGCGGACGATCGTCGAGATCCGCGAGCGTCGCGGCAGCGCGACGGGCCGCTCGGCACGCTTCATCTTTCAGCGTGTCCACGCCCTGCTCCTCGCCCATCGGATCGCGTCGGGCTGCGTGGTCAGCCGACCGCCGGTCGCTGCGACGCAGTGCGTCGGCGCGGCTTGACGTCAACGCGTTCATGAAGCGCAGTCGATCGCGCGGTACGGCGAGTGCCCGAAGCGCGGGGCGTACCGCATGCACTTGCCGTGCTGCACGACGTCCATGGCGACGTTGTGCTCGTTGCGGTCTTCGATCTGGGCGCCCAGCGCCGCCGCGCCGCCGCTGAAGAGGCCGCCGCATGCCAGACCCAGGCCGGCGTGGAGTGCCTGGTAGGCCGAACGGCCGATGATCGCCGCCGCGGGCCCGGACTCGGCCGTCGCTCCGGCGATCGCGACGCCCGCTCCCTCGGCGAAGATCTCGGCGAACAGCCCGCACGCGGCGCCTTTCGCGGACCCTGCCCAGTCACCGCTGGCGAGCGCCTCGACCACGCCGTCAGCGTCACACAGGTCGTCGGCGGCAAGCGCGCTGCGCGGCCCGTCGTACGTCGCGATCGCGGCCAGCATCGCGCACGTCATGCCAGAGCTGAGCGTGACGCCTTCCGGCGCGCCGAAGCTCACGCACGCCACCTGGAAGACGCTGGCCTGCCGGTCATAGGTGAGCTCCTTGCCGTCCCTGCTCGTGGTGCCCGACGGGTAGCCGTCCGGGCACGGCGAGCGCCTGTTGCTGGAACCCGGGCCGGTCTCGCCCGGCCTGGTGCATCCGTTGGCGATCGTGACCGCGGGCAGCACCGCGATGTACGGGACGGTGCCAACGGCCGGGTCGTTGGCCGAGCACGTGACGACACGGGGTCCGCTCAGCCTGGGCTGTGCGAGGGCGCCCGACAGGGTGATCATCGGCTGGATCACGATGCGACCCGCGGCCTCGCGTCCGGAACGGTCGGCGGGCGTGATCGCGCCGGGCAGCACCAGGAACGGACTCCAACTCAGGGTCCGCCCCGGGGTTGCGTTCTCGGCCGACCAGCGCACGGCACCGCGCCCGAGCACGTGGTCGGGCCCATAACACGTCGTCGCCGAGCCGCCGTAGGTCGCGGCGAAGAACACGGGCTGTGCCGGCAGGCTGACGAGTCCATCCTGGGTGACGCCCTGCGCCCCGCCGATGTTCACCACCACGTCGGCCGCCATGGAGGACGTGACCGAGCCCGTGACGTGGACCGGCACGGCGACCGTGCGCTCCGCGCTCGATCCGAGCGCCTCCATCCGCGACCGGCAGGCGGCGACCGCCTCGTCATCGATGGAGGCCATCGCCACCGGCTCCCCCATGCCCACAGTGACCGTCACCTCGTCGCCCTGCTGGTCGGTGGCGTGGACCGTCGCGTCGCCGACGACCGCATGGCGGCGTCCGTCGGCACCGACGTATGAGCCCGAGTGGTTCGCGGTCTTGCTCGGGCTCGGACTCGAGGAGGTGATGGACGCCGATGCCCGCCCCGACGCCGCCTTGTCCTCCACGGAGCCGCATGCGGTGCAGCTCAGGACCGAGATGATGAGGATGAGGCCGACCGCGAGTCGTCGCATCGGCCGAACCTACGGTCGCGTCGACCACACTCCAGGACACCAAAGGTGTCGGGCGACGCCCCCTACTGCGCAGGAGCCACGACGACCGGCCCGTAGTCGGACGGCGCGCTGGCCTTCTTCTTCTTGACCGGCGCCTGCGCCGGAGGCGTGTAGTGCTGGGTGGTCGGCGCCGGGGTGACCGGCGTCTGGGTGACCGGCGACTGCGCAACAGGCGCCTGGACGGCCGTTACCGGTGTGGACCGCTGCGCGCGATGGTGGCGCTTGCGCGGCTTGCGCACGACGGCCGGAGCGAGCGGTGCCGGGCGGCGCACGGTGTACCCGAGCGCGCGCACGTCGCCCACCGCGCCGTGCAGCCGCCGCCCGTCGGCCCGGACCTTTGCCGCCGCCGACAACGACACGGCCCGGTCCCGGCGGCTGGTGGCGCTCGCCAGGACGGCCAGGTCATGGGCCTCGGCCTTGAGCGCAGCGCTCACGGCGGCGATCGCCTTGGCGTCCCACGTGCGCGGCTTGAGGGCCGCGAACGCGGCCGCGGCCGTCGTGTCGGCGGCGGACAGCCGGCGCGCGGCGGCCGCTCGCGTGACGAGCCCGGCCGCTCGCAAGGAGCCGCTCGACGCGCGCGCGGCGACCGGCGCGAGCGCCGCGTCGAGGCCCGCCGCCAGCGCCTTGTCAGGCCCTGGCTGAAGCCCTCGCCCACGCGTGAGCCGGACGCTCGGGACGGCGTCGGCACAGGCGGTCAGCGGCGACGACCGCACCGAGCACGCGACCACCATCTCCCCCATCGAGCTCGGGGCGACCGCGACCCGCAACGTCGTGCCGTCGCGCAGCCGGCCGTCGTACTGGGTGGCAGCCAGCGCGCCGAGGCGCGCCGGCGCCGCCTTGGGCGGCGTGGCGAAGGCCTTCGCGGCGGCCGCCGGCAAGGCGCCGGCCTGGACGCCCTCGTCGCGCAGCCGCCCGATCCGCACCGTGACGTCCGGCGCGCCGGTTCCGGCGACGGTCACCACGTCCTGCAGGCGCAGCGCGCCGACCTCGGCCGACGACGCCGGCGTGGCCGACCACCCCTGGTCGTAGGTCACCTCGAGCGGGCCGGCCGCCACCGTCCGAGGCGCAGCGGCCGGGTCGCCGGGTCGCGACAACAGCACGACGAGGGCGGCCACGACCGTCACGACGAGCAGGCCGGCGGTCGCCAGCACCAGGCGGCCGCGACGCCGGCGTCGTTCCGGCTCGGCCGCGGCCTCGGGCGCAGGGCGCCGCTGGTCGTGGGCGGTCGCGTCGACGGCCAGCGTGAACTCGCTAGGGGCGGCCGTCGGCTCGGACGTCTGCGTGGTGGTGCGCGCAGGCGCGTCGAAGGGAAACGCGGGCGTCGCACGACGCTCGAGTTCGCCTAGGTCGACCGCCGCCTCCGCGTCGCGCAGCAGCGCCCCGGCACTCTCATAGCGGTGCTCCGGGAGCTTGGCCATGCCGCGCGACACGACGTCCTGGAGCCGGCCCGCGGCCGCCGGCAGCACGGGCGGCGGCTCTGACAGATGGGCGTGCATGACGCTCGCATCGGTGTCGCGCGGGTAGGGGACCTGACCGGTCAGGCACTGATACAGGACCGCCGCGAGCGAGTAGATGTCGCTGGCGCTGGTCAGGCTCTCGCCCCGGATCTGCTCGGGCGACGCGTAGCTCACGCTGCCCAGGAAGCTGCCCGACGCGGTCAGCCCGTGCCCGTTGGAGCTCTTGGCCACGCCGAAGTCCGCCAGGAACGGGTGGTCGCGTGCGGTGAGCAGGATGTTCTGGGGCTTGACGTCGCGATGGATGACGCCGTCGGCGTGCGCAGCGTCGAGCGCGTCGGCGATCGGCGCCAGGAGCGCGAGCGTCTCGTCGGCGCTCAGCCCGCGCGACGTCATCCGCTGGGCGAGCGTCTCGCCGTCGATCAGGCGGGTGGCGAGGTAGAGCCGTCCCTCCTCCTCGTCCGCGTCGTAGATCGGGATGATGTTGGGGTGCTCGAGGGCGGCGACGTGCTTGCCCTCGCGCCGGAAGCGCTCGCGGAAGATGGGGTCGCGCGAGAGCTCGGCGCTCAGCACCTTCAGCGCGACGGCGCGACCCAGGTTGAGCTGTTCCGCGCGGTAGACGACGGCCATTCCGCCGATGCCGATGACGTCCTCGACACGGTATCCCCCGAGCAGCGTTCCAGGAGGAAGGATCAGCGAGGCGACCGCCATCGGGGCGGCATCATACGGATCGCCGCTCGCCGTTGGGCGGCTTTTCGGGGCATAGCCATACGAAAGTATGGTTGCGTTCGATGGGTGAGCGGCTTAGAGTGCCGCCGCTCGGCTGCCCGAAGGGGCGGCGTTCCCGCGAAGCACGGAGGATCGGATGCCGCAGATCGGCGCCACCATCGAGGAGATGCAGACGCTGCAGGCCGCGTTCACGCGCGAGTCTGGCACGGTGGACCAGCTCTCGAGCTCGATCAGCGGCCAGGTCGGCAGCACGTGGTGGGTCGGGCCGGCCGCAGACCGCTTCAAGTCCGAGTGGGAAGGCGAGTTCAAGCCGATGCTCGCGCGCCTTTCGGCCGCGCTGACCGAGTGCAGCCAGGAGGTCAGCCGCCGCGCTGAGGCGATCTCGGCGGCCGGCAGCTAGACCGAGCCGGCGGCTCGGCAGCGACCAGCGCGACCACCATGTCGGCACCGACGATCACGCTGTCTCAGGCCGTCAGCTTGATGCGGGCTCTCGGGTCGCCCCCCGTTGGCAACCCCGGGGCGATCCGAGAGCACGCCGCTGCCTTGCGCCGCGCCGCCGACGTCCTGGACGGTGCAGCTGGTCAGCTGGGATCGTGCGTCCACGTCGGCGGCTACCTGGGGCCGGTGGCGCGCCGCCACGAGGCCACCACCGATCATGAGACGCGCATGCTGCACGAGCGCATCGCGCGGCTGCGTCAGCTCGCCGCTCGGCTCGACGGCGAGGCCAACGCCCTCGAAGCGCGACAGAACACTTGGCGGTCGCGCTTCGCCGGCAAGGCTGCGGCCCTGCCCGGCAACCTCGGCCATCAAGCGCTCAACTACCTCGGCTGGCGACTCCCATGAGCGGCCAGATCGCGCTGGACCCCGACGCGGGCTTCAGCGTCGTCGACCGTCTCGGGAGCGTCGAGGCGACCGTCGCGGGACAGCGCGGTGCGGTGCTGCGGCCACCGTCCGGCTTTCCGCCGGGACTCGCCGCGACCACCGCCGCCGAGCAGGCCAGCATCATGGGGGGCCTCGAGGCGGGCCGCGGAGTCACGATGGCGATCCGCGCAGACCTCGCACATCGCACCATGATGTTCGTCCTGGCCGGTGGCGGCACGATGTCGCGCGGGCGCATGGGCCAGTTGCTGCGAATCGTGGGCCGGGGCGCGAACCGGGTTCTCAACGTCCACGACGGTTGGGGTCACGTCGTCGGCCTCACCAAGCTCGGTGCGCGCGGCATCGGCAACGCCGTCCGCCGGCTCGAGCACAAGAAGCTCTTCACCGCCAAGTCGATGGACCGCTGGCTGGGGTCCAAGGCCAACCCGACACGGCCGCTGTTCAAGTTCATCAGCAAGGTGAACAAGGTGCCCGTGGTGCGGGGCATCAACTTCGTCAACAACGTGAAGAGCGTCGTGACGGGGTTCACCGATGCCTACAAGGCGTCCCATGCGACCTCATCGTTCGGCAAGATCACGAGCACCGTCCTCGCCGGGGGATTGAACGTCGTCGAGGTCGCCAAAGCCGCCTCACCCGTCGGCCTGATCGACTGGGCGCTGGGCAACGCCTCGCGAGGCGCGATCGACTCGGTCGTGACGGGCTCCGAGATGATCTACCACGGGATCAAGCGCGACGGGCAGGCGCCTGAGATCGCGGAGCGCTACACCGAGGACGTGCGCGCCGGGAAGGCCGGCTGGTTCTACCAGGCCTGGGCGGGCTTGGACGACGGTGTCATCCAGGCCGTATCGTCGATCCAGGGCGATCAGTCGGGATTGGCCGACTGGTCTGACCGAGCGCGGCAAGGGAAGTCCGGCCCGGTGCTCAGGGTCGCACAGTGGGGCGGCGATGAAATCAGCGGCGCCATCTGGAGCGTCCTCCGTTGAGGGTCGAATGATGATGTACGACGTCCTCCTCGACGCCGACGGACGGAGCAACCTCGCCGTTGCGATCGCCGAACCTGGGCGACCGGCCCGCCCGGCCGTCACGAACCTGCTCTCACCGCTGGGTGTCGCAACGCGCTCGCCCGAGGAGCTCGCGCGCGCGATCGAGGAGATCGCCGTCCACTTCGCCGGGGTGGACTTCGGCATCGTCACCGTCGATCACCGCCGCGCGCAGGGCCAGCGCGTGGTGCTCGGACTGGCGGTCTCGCCCGAGGTGGCGTTCGCGGTCGGTGGCGACGGCGGGGACCGCACGTTGATCAGCCAGGCTGTCTCGGTGCAGGACACCCTCGACGCCCTGGTCGAAGCAATCGGATTCCGACTGCCGTCGGAGAAGGAGCTTGACGCGGCTCCTGACGACGATCTGGACACCGACCAAGAGCCCGGCCCGGCGACGGCGACGACCGTCCCCGTCATCTCGGCACTGGTCGAGGTGTTCGACGGAGCGCCGGCGAGCACAGTTCCACGCAGCGTCGCCATCCAGCGCCTGGGCGTCTTCGCCGCCGAGCCGGACGCGATCCTCGACGCGCTCGTCGGCGACGGCATCCTCCAGGAGACGGCGGAGGGCTTCGTCGTCGGCCCCGCTGTCGCTGCAGCGCCCGGAATGGCGCAGGCCGCCACCGGCGACCGGCTCGAGCTCGTGCGCTTCCGGCTCCCCGACGCGCCCGGGGCAGACCTCACCGAGGTCGGGCGCCTGACCTTCCTCGGACCGGCCGGTGATCGCCACGCCCTGCTGCGGAGCGGAGACGACGCCACGGTCGCCCGCCTCGAGCTGGGTGAGCTCGTCCTCTTGCTGGCGACCTTCGTGGCCGGCCGGATGCAGCCGGCGGTCCTGCCTGCGGTCGATCAGCTTCCTCGCCAGCGCCCGGCCGCCACCGCGGCGCCGGAGCCGTTCACCGTCGAGCAGCTCGCGACACCGGGCGAGGAGCCTCTGCTCTGCGCCCTCACGGCCCCGGGCGTGATCGTCGAGGTGGTCGCCGACCGGCTCGCGCCCCCAGATCGCGTCGGGGTGTCGATCGGCCGGGACGCGGCGGCAGCGTGGACGTGGAGCGGCCACGCCGGCACGGTCGAGGGGTTCGACGGCACATTGCCCGCGATGGCGGCGACGCTCGCCGGCGCCATCGCCCGTACGCCGGCGCTGTCTGCCGCCGGCGTGATCGACTGCGAGTGCCGTTGGCGCGACGCGCGAGAGCAGGTCGCCGGCACAACAGTGACCGTCGACCTCGAGGCACTCGGCTCGTCGGACCTCGCCGGCGCGCTGCTGACGCAGCTGGACTCGGTCGACTGGCCGGCCGGTGTGGTCTAGATGGCTCAGCTCGCCGTCTGGATGAGCGTCGGCGTCCCGGCGATGACCGCGTAGCCACGACCGGGCGGGAACGTCGCTGACGTCCTGCGCGGCAGCCGCACGCCGAGGATCTCGCCGTCGAGGTCCTGATTGGGGTCGAGCAGCAGCCCTTGGCCGGCCTTCTTGAAGTCCTTGATCCAGGGCTGCCAGCCGGTGCGCAGGGATGTTGACTCGAAGGCGCCGGCGACTCGGAGGTCCGAATCGCGGCTGCGACGGACCAAGACATTCAACAACTGATCGGCGGAGGTCTCGGCCAGCTCGTTGGCATCGTCGAGCACCAGCAGCGTCGGGGCATCGACGCCCGCGTCGAGCGCGTCCACCAGTCGCTGCAGGAGCACGTTCGTCGCCTCCTCGCCGCGCGCGATGTCATCCCACCACCCCAGGTCGGTGAGCGGACTGCGGCGCGGCGCGACGAGGCAGCACCGCAGTCCAGGGGTCGTCTCACGCATCCCGAGGGTGATGGTCTCCAAGGCGGTCGACCGTCCGCTTCGGTATGGGCCGGCTACAACGAGATGAGCATCGACCGCTGATGCCGTGATGACGTCCAGCCGCTGCTCGTCGACGCCGAGCACCGCCGTCCACGGCCCGCTGTTCTGGACCAGTTCGGTTCGAGCCACCACCGGCGGCAGCTGCCGCAACCGTGGGGCGCGCGCGTCGCCGTGCTCGTCGTGCAGGCGCTGCGCCAGGGCCGCCATGCCCGCGGCCTGCCCTTCGGCCGACGTGTCGGCGCCGACCAGCGCCAGCTGCATCTCCTTGTCGCGCACGAAACCGCGGCCCGGCGGAAGGGTCGCTCCCCGCGTCAGCCGCGCGTCGAGGCCGAGCGCCGCGTACTCGTCCTCCTCGGCCATCCGCAGGACGAGCCGCCACGGGATGATGCTCGACACCGCCGGCGGGACGGCGTTGCGCCGGTCTGCGGTCGCGATCACGTGAACGCCGGCGGCTCGGCCGTCGGCGATCAGGCGCGGCAGGAGGTCGACCAGCTCGCCCCCGTCGACGCGCTCGTAGGCCGCGGTGAAGCCGCCGTAGGAATCGAGCAGCAGCACGATCCGCGGCGGCGCCTCCTCGGGAGCGAGGCGTCGAAGATCCTCGAGCGTGAATGCGCCGCGACGGCCGAGGAGCGCCTGGCGCTCGTCGATCTCACGCCGCAACAGCAACAACAACCGGCGCACGCGGTCCTCGTCTTCGACGGTGACGACGCCACCGCAGTGCGGCAAGGCGTCGATGCCCGCCAGCGCTCGGCTCGCGCAGTCCAATCCGTAGAGGGTCAGCTCGCGCGGCGACGCATGGAGTGCGAGCGATGCGCCGATCGTCCGCAGCGCCGCGGTCTTGCCTGCGCCGGACGCGCCGTAGACCAGGAGGCTCCCAGTGTGGGCGAGGTCAAGCTCCAGCGGCTCCTGACGCTGGTGGCCGGGATCGTCAACCAGGCCACATACCGCGACGGCGTCGCTCGCCCGCCGCTCGGCCGCAGCGTCGAGGCTCTCGAGGTCGACGACGGGAGCCAGCGCCGGCAGCCACGGCGCGCGCGGCGGCGAGATGCCGGCGGCCTCGGTGGCAGCGGCGATCGCCCGGACGAGCACCCGGACGTCGCTCTCCTCGTCGGCCGGGGGCGCCGCGGCGGCACCGGCGCTCGCGCCTGCAGACGGCTCGGCGCGAAACCCGAACGGCCGCACCATCACGGCCGGCGCGGTCGCCGCGACCAGCGAGTGCCCGCCGGCGTAGGCGGCCTGGAACGCCGTGAGCTCCTCGTGTCCCGTTCGTGCGAGGCCCCGCCCCGGCAGCGAACGCGGGATGCGCCCGGCGTCACGGGCGCCGATGACGTCCTCGCTGTCCTGATCGGACGCCACTCGCAGGGCGATGCGGAGGTTCGTGTTGGCGCGGATGTTCTCGCTCACCACCCCGCCCGGGCGCTGGGTCGCGAGCACGAGATGCACGCCGAGACTGCGGCCGCGCTGGGCGACGTCGACCACGCCGTCGACGAAGGCGGGGACCTCCTTGGCCAGCGTCGCGAACTCGTCGATCACGATGACGAGGCTGGGCGGCGCACCCGCCGGATCGCGCCGCTCCATCTCGCGCAAATCCGCCGCGCCCGCCGCCGCGAGAACCGCCTCGCGCCGCTTGAGCTCGGCGTTGAGCGAGATCAGCGCGCGATGCGTGAGGTGCTCGTCGAGGTCGGTGACCATCCCGACCGCGTGGGGCATCTGCGCGAACTCCTTGAATGCGGCGCCGCCCTTGTAGTCGATGAGCAGGAAGGTCAGGCGGTCTGGCGGCAGAGTCGCGGCCAGTCCGACGATCAGGCTCTGCAGCAGCTCGCTCTTGCCTGCGCCGGTGGTCCCGGCGATGAGCGCGTGGGGACCGTCGTGGCGCAAGTCGACCGTCAGCGGCGTCCCGGCCGCGACGCCGACCGGCGTCGCCAACCGCCCGTCGGCGCGCGACCAGCGCGCCAGGACCTCGCCCGCGGCGCCCTCGGAGATCCCGAGCAGCGCCGGGAGCGCCACGCGCTTGGGGATGTCGCTGCGCGTGCCCGTCGCGCCGATGTCGCGCATGGGCGCCAGCGCTCGCGCGACGTCGTCGGCCAGGTCGCGGTCCATCCCCTCGGCCGCGACGTCGGCGATCGTCGCGCCCGATGCGACATCCACGAGATCGAGCCGGGCCACCTCGCTCGACAGCTTGGCGAGCAGGCCCAGCCCGCCGGGCAGCTCGCGCTCGTGCTGGCCGAGCCAGATCACGTGCACGCCCGCGGCCGGCCCGTCCTCGAGCACGGTCGCCACCTGGGCGCGGTCGAGTCCGACGCGGTCGTCGATGAGCATCACGACCGCGGGCCCGAGATCCTGGACCCGCGCGCCGAAACGCTCGCGCATCGTGGCGGTGCGCTCGCGCACCACCGTGGCCAGCTCCTGCAGCAGCCCGCGCGACTCCGCATCACGAGCGCTGAGCAGCGAGCCGTCGACGCCCAATGCCTCACCGTCGACGTGCGGCAGCCACTTGAGCCAACTCCAGTCGCCCTCGTCCTCCCCGGCGACGCACGCGCCGACGAGCACCTCGCGCGGGCTGCGCAGCGTCGCCGTCTGGATGAGCAGCCAACGGGCAAGCAGCGTCCCGCGGTCGCGCGCGCCCCAGATGCCGAGGGTCCCGCCCTCGGCCAGATCGGCGACCGCCGGAACGGCCGGCACCGCTGCTGGGGCGGCCAGCGGCTCCGCTTCTGCGCGCAGCTCCGCGCCGCCGCCGTCGGGCAACTCGACCCCGATCACCGACGGCTGGTCGGCGGTCCCGAGCCGCAGCGTCAGGAAGTCGGTGTCGGCCCGGCGGCGCTCCCACAGCGTGGGCAACCGTCCGAGCGCGCGCGACACGAGCTCCCCGGCGTCAGGCGCGCACCGGCGGCGCTCGGCCACCTCGAGGCGGCGTGCGGCGGCCAGCTCCTCGGACGTTCGCGCGACCTCCTCGCGAAACGTCTTGGCCGCGCGCACGAACGCGGAGCGCCCACTTCGGCGATCCGCGACGGCGTTCCAGACGATCATCACCGGCGACAGGACGGCGAACAGCAGCATCGCGATCTGATGCACCAGCAGCGCGAAGGCCACGCCCATCGCCAGTGGTAACAGTGCGGCGCCCATCGGGATCTTCGCGCGCTGCGCCTCGCTCGGCGGCGTCGAGAGCGCGAACGACGGCGCCTCATAGGGCCGCGCGACCCGCGGGGGGCGGTTGAAGAGGATCGTCGCGTCGGGACCGGTGAGCCCGTCGACGGTTCGCGGCGCGTGCGGCGCGATCGTCAGCAGCGTGCGGCCGATCTCCACCTGCTCTCCGTCGGCGAGCGGTCGCGCCGTGCGCGGCGCCAGGGCGACGCCCTCCACGGCGGTGCCGTTGCGCGACCCGCTGTCGGTGACGGTTGCCCGCCCGCCGCGGACCTCGAGCACGAGGTGGTTGCGCGAGATGCTCGGGTCGGCGATCGCGATGTCGCTGGTGCCATCGCGGCCGACGACGTAGCGTCCAGCGAGCAGGGGCACGCGACGCCCGGCATCCGGTCCTCCGGTGATGACGAGGTCGACCAGCGACTGGCCGGGGGCCGTGGCACCGGCGCCGGCCGGCGGGCGCCCGAACGACCGGCCCGCGGTGATTTCGACGCGGTCGCCCGCCCGGAGGTCGGCGTCGGCGACCGTCGCGTCGTTCTCGAGCCAGCCGGAGCGATGGCAGAACAGGGCCAGATCGGTGTCGGCGAAGGGATCGACGACGCCGACGTGCTGGGCCAGGGCTGCCGCAAGAACCCCGATCGGCGTCTCGTGAGACAGCTCGACCCGGACATCCTCGGCGGTGTGCTCGCCGTGGCAGGCCGTCAGGACCAACTCCACCGATGCGCTGCGCAGCGGTTCGACAAGCGTCATGCAGTCATCCCATCCATCGGTCCCTCGAGCGGCGAGCGACCTTCGTCGGTCTTCAGTGCGGTGCCGGCACGCAGGCCCACAGCCCGGGCGCGCGTTCGAGCGCGACCCTAATCGCTGAGGTCTGGGCGGCGATGGCGCGCGACCTGAGCGAACCGGTAGGTTTTTCGCCCACGCGGACCGGCGTCGCTCTAGGATCGCGCCGTCCCTCGATGTCCGCTCCCACCGACGCCTCCACGACGCCGCTGCCCCCTGCCGACCCGCTTGCGCCGTTCGCCGCGACGCCGGCGGAGCTCAAGCGGCTCATCGCCACCGAGCGCGCGCAGGTCCCGTTCGTCGCCGTGCGGGACGCCGCCAGCGCGCTGGCGCTGTACGTGCTGCACGTGCGCGGCGGCGAGGTCACGACGATCGGGCGACGCGGGGACTCGGGCATCCCGCTGCCCTGGGACGCCGAGGTCTCCGGCCTGCACGCCGAGATCGAGGAGGTGGGCGGGGTCTGGACCCTCTCAGACGACGGCCTGTCGACGAACGGCACGTTCGTCAACGGCCGGCGGGTCGCGGGCCGGCGGCGGCTGGTCTCGGGCGATCGCATCCGCGCCGGGAGGACGCTGCTGGCGTTCAGCGCCCCGGACGGCCCGTCGATCACCAAGACGCTCGTCGCCGGTCGCGACGGCGGCGCCCACCTCGTCACGGACGCAGAGCGCCGCGTGCTGGTGGCGCTCTGCCGGCCGTACCTCACCGCCACGAGCGGCATCGCCGCCCCGGCCAGCAACCAGCAGATCGCCGACGAGGTGTTCCTGGCGGTGGACACCGTCAAGCGCCATCTCCGTTCGCTGTTCGCGAAGTTCAAGCTCGACGGGCTGCCGCAGAACCGGAAGCGCGCCAAGCTGGCGGAGGAGGCGCTGCACCACGGCGTCGTCTCGGCCGCCGACCTGCGTCGGTGACCGCCGCTTCCGTGCGGCGGCCACCGGCGTGCACGACCGACCCTGGTGTCAGCCGGTCGCCCGCACCGCGTCCCCGAGCGTCATGTCGGGATGGTGGGCGCAGATGTAGTTGATGTTCGGCCGCCCCAGCGGGGTGACCGCGTTGCCGGCCTGCAGCTCGGACGCGACACTGCTGACACCGTCATCCTGTTCCTGCTGCGAAGCGTTCAAGAACTTCGAGCAGCTGGTGGCCTGCTCGAGCTTTGTGCCGCACCCGGCCATCGAGACGGCGCCGGCGGCGAGTCCGGCAACGGCGAGCGTACGCAGATACATGGGTTGCTCCTGGACGTGGATCTCTTCGGGCGAAGGCGGGGTGCCAAGGCCTCGACCTCGATCCTGCGGCTCCCACCGTCGGGGCGCACCAACCCATAGGTGTTGTCGGCCACCACCTCATGCAGAGGGATCCCGACTCCACCTTTGACGCATGTCCACGAGGCGGCACCGTCGGGAGGCTGCACCGACAGCCAACCGGATGCGCCGCCAAGGGCGCAGGAGGAGCAAGCACATGGACATCATCGTCGACATCTTCGGCTTCATCTTCGAGGAGCTCCCGCGCCGCGTCGCGGTCTCGATCTGCGCCGTGATCGGCGGCCTGCTGGCGCTCGCCGGGTTCGCCGTGCGTGGGCACTACCACGAGACCTACGCGCTCTGCCACACGGCGCCGGGCCAGGTGGCCCAGGCCTTCAGCACCGCGGCGTCGAGCAACTGCACGATGGCGAACCTCATGACCAAGGGCGGGTTGATCGTGGGCGTCGTCGGCTTGGTGTTCGCCGCGACCATGGTCATCTGGCTGTTCAAGTTGATGCTCGACCCCCCGGCACCGGCCGCCGAGTGACGGCTCGGGCATCGCGCCGGGCCGGGGCGGCAGACCCGGCCCGTCGCGATCCCGCCGGGCTGGCCATTCGACCAGCAGCCGCCCGTCGGTCAGATACCTAGACTGCGGCGATGCATCGCCATGGTCATCGCCTGCCACCGGTGCTGCTGGTCGCGCTCGCCCTGATGCTGCTCGCCGCGGCGCCGGCCGGGGCCGTCAAGATCATCAAGCTCGGCGCCGGGAAGTTCGCCGGCCTGCCGATGAGGATCATCACCGCGAGCGACGGGACGCTGGTCTTCGCCACCAACCAGCCGCAGACGGTCGTGCGCATGACGACGGCCGGCGAGATCGTCAAGGTCACGACGCCCTATGACCCTTCGGTCATCCACGGCATCACCGAAGGCCCAACGGCTCCGTGTGGTACGTCGACGAGGCGGGCAAGGTGGGGCGCCTGGATCGCTCTGGACAGCTCACCGAATCTTCCACCGGCTACCCCACGAACGCTTCCGGCGCGCTCAGCGAGGGCCCGTGGATCGGCTATGACGGCATCTTCATCTGGGTCACCCTCGCGGCGACCAACGCGCACGCGGCGCCGACGTTCCTGGGTCGTGTGGACCCGACCAGCGGCGCGGTCACCGCCTTCCCGAGCTCACCCTGCGCCTTCATGACGACAGGCCCCGGTCACTCGGTGTGGTGCTCGACGCCCGGCGGGCTTTCACTCGTCGAGCCCGACGGCGCGCTGACCACTGTGGCCCTCGGTGAGCAGCCGTCGCTGTTCACGTTCATGCCGTCCGGGGAGTTCTGGTACCAGGGCGCCGGCGGGGTCTTCGCGGTGTCGCCGATCGTGGGCGCGAAGCCCAGGACGGTCGTCTCGGGCAACAGCGGCGGGCGTTGGGCGCTGGCCGGCGGCTCGGACGGCGCGCTGTGGGGCGGCGGCCTCACGGGATTGAGCCGCACCTCCGCGGATGGCCACGTCACCGACCTCCCCCTTGCAGGGACGATCTTCCTCGGCCTGGCCAGCATGCCGTTCGGCGACCTGTGGGTCACGCAGGGCCTGAGCACCTCGGCGATCGTTCGGGTGGTCCCCGACGTGCCGCCGGTCCTGGGGGCCGCGACCGCCGATGCCATCGGCCCGTCGGCGGCGACGGCCACCGGCACCATCGATCCGCGCGGCAACGCCACGTCGGTGCGCGTGGAATACGGCAAGACCAAGACCTATGACCGCACGACCGCTCCCGTGGATGTCGGCGACGGCGTCGACGTCACGCCGTTCTCCATCACGGTGAGCGATCTTGAGCCCTCGAGCACGTACCACTACCGCGTGGTCGGCCGCAACGTCGCCGGCGAGACGAGCTCGCTCGACGCCACGTTCACGACGCCCGCCGGCCCGCCGGCCGCCCCGGGCGCGACGTGCACGAGCGGCTGTGCGCCCGGAGCCTCGCCGGGAGGCCCCGGGCCGGTCGCCGGCGCCTGCGCTCCCCGCTGCGCCACCCCGCGGACCCTCGAGGAGCCCGCCCTGGGCTGGCTGACCCGCGCGACGCGCCGTGCCGATCGACGCCGTCTCGGGCGCTTGCTGGGGGTGACCCTGTTCAAGGGCCTTCCGGCCGATTCGCGGCTCATGCTGCGGTGCGTCCAAGCCTGTCGTGGCACCCTGCGCCTGGACGCCGCCGCCGGCAACCGCCGCGACACCCGCCGATTCCGGCACGCGCTCACGCTGACCACCGCCAGCCGGCTCGAGGTCGCACTCACACGCAAGGGCTGGATCGGGCGATGGGCCACGTACAGCTTCCGCAGGAGTGCGGGCGCAGTCGTCTCCCGGCAGGTCGCGCACGGGTGCTTGTCAGCCTCGGCGGCAAAGCACGTGGCGTGCCCCTGAGGGCGGAGACGCGCACACACGCGACTTGACTGCGTGCCATCTGTTCGCCTACGCTTACCGTAAGCCGTGACGAACTCAGCCGCACCTGCCTTCACCGCGCTGGGCGATCCCACCCGCCGGGAGATCTTCGAGCGCCTCGCGGACGGTCCCCGCGCCGTCGGCGAGCTCGCCGACACGCTGCCGGTCAGCCGCCCCGCCGTCTCCCAGCACCTGCGCGTGCTCAAGGAGGCCGGCCTGGTGCGCGACCAGGCGCAGGGCACGCGGCGGCTGTACTCCGTCGACCCCGACGGTATCGCCGCCCTGCGCGCCTACCTCGACGGGTTCTGGGATCGGGCGCTGGCCAACTTCAAGCACCTCGCCGAGACCGACGACCACGACGCCAAGGACGCCAAGGACGCCGCCCCATGACCGAGCACGCCCCCGCCCCGACGATCCCCGAGGTCCGCCGGGAGGTGACCGTCGACGTGCCGATCGACCGCGCCTTCGACGTCTTCACCCGCCGCCTGGACGCCTGGTGGCCGCACGACACCCATCACATCGGGCCGATGCCCGCGATCGCGGTCGTCGAGCCGCGCGTGGATGGCCGCTGCTACTCGCTGGCCGAGGACGGCACCCAGACCGACTGGGGTCGCGTGCTCGTCTTCGAGCCGCCGCACCGTCTCCAGTTCGCCTGGATGCTGACGCCCGACTGGCAATACGAGCCCGACGTCGCGCGGGCCAGCGACGTCACCGTGACCTTCACCGCCGTCTCCCCCTCCCAGACGGTCGTCACGCTCATCCACGCCGGCTTCGAGCGCTACGGGGACGCCGTCGCCGGTGCCGCCATGCGCGACCACGTCGACAGCGAGGGCGGCTGGGGCACGCTCGTCGGGCTCTACGCCGCCTGCGCCACACGGCTGGAGGCGTGACGATGCCGACCCGCGCCGTCGTCTTCTACGCCTCCGCACCGGACGTCCTGGCCAAGGCGCCCCAGCACTTCCCGGCGCACAAGCAGCGCCTCGACGCCTTCCACGACCGCGGCGAGCTGCTGCTCGTCGGCACGTTCTCCGATCCCCAGGCGCAGGGCTCGATGGCGATCTTCACCGACCGCGCGGCCGCCGAGGCGTTCGTCGCCGAGGACCCGTTCGTGCTCAACGGCGTCGTGGCGAGTCACGAGATCCGCGAGTGGCACGAGGCGTTCGGGACCGACTGAGGGGCCGCCCGCGCTAGGCGCGGCGCGACCAGATCACCGGGAACGCCGGGTGGTCCAGCCGCGCGCCGGCCGCGAGGTCGACGTCGAAGCTCGTGGGTCGTAGGACACCTTGATGCGCGTGACGTCAGCGGCTGGGTTGCGCTGGATGCGGTAAGCGGCGGGGCTTCGTCGACCCGACGCGGGCGGGCGATGAGAGTTGCGGACGTACGGTCTGGTGCCATGTGCGCGAGTTCGTGCCGGTGGCACGATTCGCCAGCGGCGCAGCGATCTGCGCAGCGTTGGCGCTTCTTGCCCCCGACCTCTCCCCCGAGCATCGAGTGGCGTCTCAACTGGGGTCCTCGCAGGTCTCATGTTGAAGGCGTGGGACACGCGGAAACGTTCCGCCGACCTCGGCGGAGTTCGGGTGTCTGGCCTCTCTGGAATGCTCGCGACATGCCATCGCTCGCACCCTGCCTGATGTTCGTCGGTGACCAGCTCGGCCGCGCCGAGGAGGCGATGGACCTGTACTCCGTGGCGTTGCCGGGGTCGAAGGTCCTCGAGGTCCAGCGCGCCGAAGACGACGTGCAGGTTGCGTACGCGCGCATGCAGATCGTCGGTGTCGAGGTCGTCCTGATGGACAGCCCCGGACCCCATCAGTTCGGGTTCACGCCGGCCGTGTCGCTCCTCGCCGACCTAGACGACGAAGCCGCCGTCGACGGGGCGTGGGCGGCGCTCAGCGAGGAAGGGACGGTCCTCATGCCATTGCAGGCCTATCCCTTCAGCCCGCGCTTTGGGTGGTGCAATGACCGCTTCGGTGTTTCCTGGCAGTTGCGCCTGACCGCCGACTGAGCTGCAGGCGAGGAAGACGCCCGCTGCCGGCACGTCAGCGGCGATGCTCAAAGACTCCCCGACGCCGCCGCTTCTCGTGCAGGCAGAAGGGTCAATCGCTTCTGCTTCTCGCGCAAAACAGCAGCATCCCGCCTTGTCTGCTTGCCATCCCCGACTCAGCTCAGGCCGGCGACGTGCCCGCGCTTGTCTCCGGGTGATTCGCCGGAATAGGGTCGCTCTATGCACAGCCTCTGCGCACGGCGCGCGCTCCGGAGTCTCGCCGGATCGGCGGTCATCCGGGTTGCGTTCGTCGCGCAGCGGTCTCGGATCCGGCGGCGGCGACGAGTGCCGACACGCTATGGGTCCAGGGCGGCGCGCGGCCAGACATCCTGGCCCCGCTGGACACCGCCAAGGGCGACTACCGGATCACCGGCGTCAAGTGGACGGGATGGAACGACCCATCCGCGGTCGGAGCGGGCACCGGGGAGTACATCTTCAACAAAGACAACCACGTCGGCACGACGGTGCCGGTCGTCGTCACAATGGCGGGCGCGCAGACGTGCTTCGGCGCCCCGCAGATGTTCTACACGTCCTACACGGTGACGCTCGCGGATGGCGCGACCGCGCCGAAGGATTGGGACGTCGCACCGCTGCTACGCGGCGAACGGCACCCGTGCAATATGGCTCTAAGGCGAACTGCGTCGTGGCCGAGTACTTCTCGACTCTGGCCGTACGGGCGGATCGGTCATGATCGTCGAGGTGGTCCAAGCACTGTTGCAGCGCGCGACCGTCCGCGGCGCTGAAAGCCCAGGTTTCAGCCCAGCCGGTCCCGCGGTTCGGCGACCTCAGTTCGAGCAGGCAGCGCACCGCACGAGCATGACCGAGCTCGCTTCTGCTTTCCAGGCAACGGAGCCGCGCGCGGCGCCGCCGAGTCTCGTCCAGATCGACAGCGGACCGGTCAATCCGACCCGCATGGTGCTGGCTGGAGGCCAAGCGCGTTCGTCGCCGCACGGAGCGGTGCCGGGTCAGTGGCCCGGGGCCGGTTCACAGGGCGCCAGGGCTCGACGCAGCTGCCCGCAACAACGCATGACGGACGTCCGGCCAGCGTTGCGTCGTGACCCGTCAGCCACGAGAACCTCCGTGAGTTGTCGGCGGATCCGTTGCCGGCTCCCGAGCGGGTCGCCGTTCGTGGCCCGACGGCCCAAGCGGGCGGCGCCGACCCCCAGACAAGGGCGTCAGCGCCGGCGCAATCAGGACTCGTTGGTAATCATCAGGACCTGCCCAGCTGACTCAGTATCCGTTGTCCAGCAGCCACCCGGTGTCGCCGTAGCCGTAGTACCCCGCGTACTCGGGGTGGTACGTCGTCTCGGGGTTGGACCAGTACCAGTAGCTGCTGCCGTCGCAGTTCGTCACCCAGACATCCCTGTAGTAGTACGGGTAGATGTAACGGGCGTACTGGTTTGCCGATGCGATGCACACATAGGTCACCCCGCCCGGTTCGGGCGTCCCCGGACCGACGAGCACAGTGGTCGTGCCGTTTCCGTTGTCGATCGTCTGGGCGGCCTGCACTCTCGCGCCGACGGCCTGGCTGGTCTGCGACTGACCCTGTGCCTCGGCTTGGATCGAGGGGCCCGGCGCGGCTTGCGTGGGGGGGCCGGCGTCGGTCGCCGGCGTCCCGTCCGTGGCGGGTGCTGTCTTGGTGGCGGGCGCGGTCTTGGCTTTGGGTGCGATGTGAACGCAGCGTCCGCCAATGCGCTTTTTGCTGGCCGGGCACTTCTTCTTGTGGTGGCTGACGACCGTGCCGTCCTTGGCATGCGCATCAGCAGCCGACACACCGAGGACGAGCGTGAGGCCGGCGAACACCGCGGCCACCATCATTTGTGCCGGTGCCGGATGATTGAAGCTGTACATCTGGTCCCTCCGCTGGTTGATGACAAGGACAACGGCCCGTTCGTGGCGGCGACGCCCTCGTCGCCGCACAGTGCGGATCGGTGTCTACGGCAAGGCTCGCGGCCAGCGCCGCACGCCAACAGGGACCCAAGGGGTCGACGGCACAACACCCGCGTGTACCGATGACTGAGTCCGAGCTCGCCGCGATCTGCGGGTCTGTGCATGGCCTGTCCGTGGTTTCTCAGAAGTCGATGCGCATCACGGCGCGGCGCGGAGTAGGACGACTCACCTCAACGAAGCCGGCTTCGACGAAGGCGGGTGGGGTGGCGACGTGCAGTTCCTCGGCGATCACGTTCTTGGTGGTGATCGCGTATCCCTCGATTGCGCGTGGTGCGCGCTCGCCGGCGAAGGCGGCCGCGGCCCGCGCGAGCGCGTGACTGCTGCCGCGCTTGCGAAATCCCGCCCGGGTGAACAGGCAGGTCACCGCCCAGACGCTGCCGTCGGTCCTGTCGTCCTCGCGGCCCTTCCAGGCACACGGGGGTTGCGGACGAGAACCCCCATAGGCGCTGCGAGGCTCGACCGCGGACCAGCCGACTGTCTCACCGTCGAGGTACGCGACGAGGCCGCTGGTGCGGGCCGCCTCTGGGTCAATGCAGGCGGTCTGCCGGTCGCAGCCGGGCAACGCGTTCCTCGACCGGGAATTCCTGAGCGCCTCTCGTTGCCGCAGCTTGTATCGCTGGCACTGGCACCAGGCCGCTGCGCCGCGGTTGTCGAAGACCGTCTGGAGGTCCGCACAACCCTGCTCGTTGGCGGGCACGTTCCGATTCGCTGCTCGTCATGGGCCGATTGTGCCGCTCGGGCACCGCCTCCTGGCTTCGCCGCCGGTGGCGGCGAGCGAACACCTCCGTGGCCGACGGCCGTTCTCGCGAGCGTCGGAAACCACCTCGCCCGACCATCGACCAGCAGGGTCCAGTAGCGGCGTCCACAAGCCGTCGACCGACCAACGACCGAGGCATCCGATCGAGCGCTGCGCGGTCACCGTCGGACGGAGCCATCCACACTCGGTCCACGGACGGCGCTCGCTGACCCCGACGGACGCTCCCGCCTTCATGCACAGGCACAGGAGTACCAATCGGCGCCCGCCTCCGAGGCAGGCGCTTCCCCAGAAGCGCACCGTGCCGCTGCTCGTCTAACTCGGTAGTGCTAGTCCGGCGCGTCCCGGATGCTCGGCGCGGTGATGCATACAGTGAAGAAAACTGATCGCTCCTGGCCGCTCGGTTGTGCTCGCGGGTGCAGCGCCGTTCTAGGCAATGCGGTAATCGACAGACCGCTTCCGCTTCTCGCGCCAAGCAGCACTCGCCTGGGTCTCCCGAGCCCACGCCGATCCGAGCTCGGGTATTCAGCGCCTGGTCTCGTACCTGGTCAGCAGCACGCCGTCGGGAAAGGTCCGCGTCTCCACCAGGCTCAGGTTCACCCAGCTGTCCAAGGCCGTGAAGAACGGCGTGCCGCCGCCGACCAGGACCGGGTGGGTGACGATCGCGTACTCGTCGATCAGCCCGGCCCGCATGGCCGCCGCGGCGAGGGTGGCACCGCCGATGTCCATGGGACCGCCGTCCTCAGTCTTGAGCCTGGCGATCTCGGTGACCGCGTCGCCGCGGACCAGGCGGGCGTTCCAGTCGACCGTGCTGGTCGTCGAGGAGAACACCACCTTCGGCATCTGCAGCCAGCGGCTGGCGTACTCGATCTGCGCCGGTGTGGCGCCAGGCTGCTGGTCGGCGGTCGGCCAGTGCGAGCTCATGGTCTCCCACAGTCTGTGCCCGTACAGCGCCAAGCCTGTCGCCCCCACCCGGTCAGACCACACCACTGGAACAGTTCGTCGCTCGGCACGCTCCAGCCAAGGTCGTCGCCAGGCGCGGCGATGTAGCCGTCCAGGCTCAGGTTCTCCAAAGGTCAATTTCCGCATGGCGTCAGCCTCTCTTGAATCGATACTTGTCGCGGCGGTGTCGGCACCGGGTGTCCGGTAAGGCCCGCCCGGTGAGGTGTCGCAGTGACGGGGCCTCAACCGGGACACCCGCCGCTCCGGCGTTGAAAAGCAGGCGCACAGCGGTGGCTGGCCGCCCTCGCAGATCATCCGAATCGGGTGATGCTCGCCTCGGAGCCGTATAAGACGCTCCCCGAGTCCGTCGTAAGCGAACGAAGGAGCGCCGCTATGGCCGTCGTGGCGACCAGCCGTCCGTTCCGGCTCGAGGTTCCCGAGGAGCAACTCGCTGAGCTGCGCCGTCGACTCGCCGCGACGCGCTGGCCCTCCAGCGAGCTCGTCGCCGATCGGTCGCAGGGCGTGCAACTGGCGACGATCCAGCTGCTCGCCCGCTACTGGGCGACGGAGTACGACTTGGGACGGGTCGAAGCGAGGCTGAACGCACTCCCGCAGTTCACGACGGAGATCGACGGCGTGGACATCCACTTCATCCACGTGCGCTCGCCGCACGAGAACGCGCTGCCGCTGGTCATGACGCACGGCTGGCCGGGCTCCGTCATGGAGATGATCGACGCCGTCGGCCCGCTGACGGACCCCACCGCGCACGGCGGCAGCTCCGAGGATGCCTTCCACCTCGTGCTGCCCTCCCTACCCGGGTACGGCTTCTCGGGCGAGCCGGTCGAGGTCGGCTGGGACCTGGGCCGGACCGCACGAGCCTGGGCCGAGCTCATGCGCCGCCTCGGCTACGCCCGCTACGTGGCCCAGGGCGGCGACGTGGGCGCTGGTGTCACCGACACGATGGGCCGCCAGGCACCCGAGGGGCTGATCGGCATCCACACGAACCTGCTCGTGCCGGCGCTGGGCGGCGCCATGCCGACGGACACCGACGAGGAACGCGCCGCGGCCGCGCAGATCGCCACTTTCCAGCAGTCCGGAAACGGCTACTTCGTCGAGATGGCCACCCGGCCGCAGACGATCGGCTACGCCCTGCTGGATTCACCCGTGGCCCTCGCAGCCTGGATGGTCGATCACGACACGGACAGTTACTACAAGATCTCCGGCGCCTTCGTCGACGGGCAGCCCTCGGGCAACCTCACCCGCGACAACGTCCTGGACAACATCACGGTGTACTGGCTGACCGGCACCGGCACCTCCGCGGCGCGGTCGTACTGGGAGGCCTACGGGCCGGACGCACCGGCCGCGGGCCGCGAGCCTCTGCCGCCGCCGTCGATCCCGGTCGGGTTCACCACCTTCCCCGGCGAGATCTGGCGGACTCCGCGCAGCTGGGCCGAGAAGGCCTATCCCAGCCTCACCTACTTCAACGAGGTCGACAGGGGCGGCCACTTCGCCGCCTGGGAGGAACCGCAGCTCTTCTCCGAGGAACTACGCGCCGCGTTCGCGTCGGTTCGCTGAGTGCCCAAGTCCCCCTGCCCACGGAGGTTCTCATGACCACCACCAGCACGCTCCCTGACGTCGGGATCGACCTTCGGGAGGGCTACGCCGAGGTCGGAGACGAGGTGCGGCTCCATTACGTCGAGGCCGGTGACGGGCCGCTGGTCGTGCTGCTGCACGGCTTCCCGGAGTTCTGGTTCGGCTGGCGGCTGCAGATCGCGCCGCTCGCGGCGGCCGGTTTCCGCGTGGTCGCGCCCGATCTGCGCGGCTACAACCTGTCGTCGAAGCCCGACGGCGTCGCGGCGTACAGCGCCGGCAAGCTGGCCGCCGACGTGCGCGATCTCATCCGCGAACGCGGTGACAAGTCCGCGCTGCTGGTCGGCCACGACTGGGGCGGAACCGCCGCCTGGACGCTCGCGATGAACCACCCTGAGGTCGTCGACCGTCTGGTCATCCTCAACGCGGCCCATCCGCGCAAGCTCAACGAGGGATTGCGCCACCCGAGCCAGCTCGCGCGGTCCTGGTACTTCTTCTACTTCGCGCTGCCGGATCTGCCCGAGCACCACGTGCGCGCGAAGCATTGGGAGTTCTTCCAGCACTTCCTGCGCGACGCCCAGCCGCCGTACACGGAGCAGGAGACCGATCGCTACATCGAGGCGTGGTCGCAGCAAGGCGCGGCGGCCGCGATGATCGACTACTACCGCGCCGCGGTGCGACCGCCGAAGGGCACCAAGACGGAGCTTCACTCGATCTCGGCGCCCACCCTGGTCATCTGGGGTGAGAAGGATCGCTACCTCGGCCCGGACCTCGCCGAGCCCCACCGCGAGGACGTGCCCAACCTCGACCGCGTCGAGCGCCTGCCCGACGCGTCGCACTGGGTCCACCACGACGAGGCCGGGCGCGTCAACCAGCTGCTCGTCGACTTCTTCGCCCCCGCCCGGCCCGCTTAACACCGCCGAACGTCGACGGCGTCTGGGGAACAGGCTTGGCAGCGAGGGGATGGAAGCGGTTCGCTCGAAAGCACTGCCATCAGGGACGGCCCGGGCGAGGCGCCGAACCACGCGCGGCCGCGCTACGAGCGCCTGCGCGCAAGCCACGCGCAGGCGCGTCTCGACCTCGTCCACGACATGCTCACGCAGCCGACCGCCGACCCGTCGGCCTAGAGCCGGAGCCCGCCGGACGCCTCGATGCGCTGCCCCGTGATCCAACCGCCGGAGGCGAGCGTCAGGGCCGCGATCGCCTGGCCGACGTCGTCGGCCGTCGCCAGGCGGCCGAGCGCCGTGTTGCCGACGACCATGGCCTGGATCTCCTCGCTGTTGCGCAGGTGGCCGTCGCCGAAGTCGGTTGGCACGGCGCCGGGTGCGACGACATTGGCCGTGATGCCGCGGTCGCCGAACTCGAGCGCCATGTACTTCGTCAACGTCTCGATGGCGCTCTTGGCGGCGGCGTAGCCGCCCGAGGCGGCAAGCGTCGTGCGAGTCAACGCGCTGCTGATGTTGATGATCTTGCCGCCATCGGCAATCAGCGGCAGGAGCGTCTGGGTCAGGAACAGCGGGCCCTTGACGTGCACGGCGAAGACGTCGTCGTACTCGCTCTCACTGAGCTCCGCGAGGGGCGCGTACAGCGCGGTGCCGGCGTTGTTGATGAGGATGTCGAACGTGCCGCTGGGCAACTCGCCGCGCAGCGCGTCGGCGAAGGCGCCGAACGACGACAGGTCGGTCGTGTCGAGCGCCAGCGCGGCGCCGCGCCGACCGCGAGCTTCGATCTCGGCGACGACGGCGCGGGCGGCGGCCTCATCCGACTTGTAGGTGATGATCACGTCGGCGGCGGCCTGGGCGAGCGCCAGCGCGGTGGCACGGCCGAGTCCGCGGCTGCCGCCCGTGACGACGGCGATGGGGGAGGAATGAGTGGTCATGCGCTCACTGTCGCTCCGCCGGTCACCGGGCGAAAGAGACCTGCGAAACCAGGGATTCACGATCCCCCCTTCGCGGGCCCGCCGCCGTCGCATACTGGAGTGCATGGACCGCGAGCAGCTCGCCGACTTCCTGCGCCGGCGCCGCGAGGCGCTCCAGCCCGAGGACGTCGGGTTGGAACGCGGTGCGCGCCGGCGCACCAGCGGCCTTCGCCGCGAGGAGGTGGCGCTGCTGGCGAGCATGTCCACCGACTACTACACCCGCCTCGAGCAGCAACGCGGCCCGCAGCCGTCCGAGCCGATGCTCGCCTCGATCGCTCGAGCGCTGCGCCTGACCATCGCCGAGCGTGACCACCTCTATCGGCTGGCCGGGCACGCGCCACCGCGGACCGACGCACGCAGCGTCCACGTCTCGCCGGGCATGCTGCGAGTGCTCGACCGGCTCGACACACCCGCGATGGTCCTGAACGACCTCGGCGAGACGCTCGCGCAGAACCCGCTCAGCGTGGCGCTCTTCGGCGACGAGCGGCGCTTCTCAGCCGGCGACCTCCGGCGGTCGCGAATCTACCGCTGGTTCACCGACCCCGCCGAGCGCGCCCTGCACCCGGACGACGAGCACGACCGGCTCTCGCGCTCGTACGCCGCGACGTTGCACGTCGCAATGGCCCGGCACCCCGACGACGACCACGCGCGGAGGCTGGTGAACGACCTCGAGGCCCGCTCGTCGCAGTTCGCCGCGCTGTACGCCGCGCATGACGTCTCGTGGCAGCCCGGCGTCGAGCCGAAGACGATCCTGCACCCGCAGGTCGGTCGCCTGGAGCTGGAATGCCAGGTCCTCATCGACACCAGCGAGGCGCAGATCCTGCTCGTGTATACGGCCACCCCAGGCACCGAGACCGCCGACCGCCTACGGCTGCTCGAGGTCGTCGGCCGGCAATTCGACCTCACCCTCTCCGACCGCGGCTCATCACCGGCGTCTTAAGCCGTCCACGGGACGCGAACCCCAAGGACTCGCGCGGTACGAGGCCCCATCCGGCCGCCGTAGGAACAGCGCAGAGCTGCCTCCATGCGGAAGGAGAAGCCGCCTTCATCGCAGTCCAAAGCGGCACTGCCGCGGCTCATGGTCGGATGCCGCCCTTCGCCACCACCGCGCGTTGGAGATAGATCGCGCCGCCCACGACGTCGCCCGCACGCAGCCTGGTCGGGACCCCAAGGGACTTCGGGTCCAGCAGGATGTCGCGTTCCTGAAGCATGGTGAGGCTCACCGGGTCGACGATCACGGTCTTGCGGTTGCCGTGGTCGCTGACGGAGTAGGCGTGGCCGGCGCGGCCGGCGCTATCTGTCACCTCGCCGTCGTCATGCACTCCAGGCACCAGCGGCAGCGCGCCGATCAGCGCGCGTCGGACGGCGGGTGGAACGGCCGCTTCTCGGAGCGCGTCAGTGATCTGGATGTAGGCGTAGGAGCGGGTGTTGCCGCCCTGGCCCGGCTGCCGACCCGCTTTCAACTCCGCCAGTAGGTCCTGCCGCGTCGGCGCATAGGCGGCGAGCTCGGCATGGGTGAAGGCACGGTTCCCGATGTACAACCGTGAGCGACCCAACGCTGTAGGCCTGCTGCCGCTTTCGAGCAGGCGCCCTTGGCCGGACTCCGAGACCCAGACCTCGCGCGTGCGTTGTGACTGCATCTTGCAGCCGGGGTGGGGGCCGTCCAAGCTGCACGAGAGGTAGGCGCCGCGCGACCGCACGTAGAGGAACTGGTCGGGGTGAGGAAACAACGAAGGGGCCTGCGCCACGGGCTGTGGCCTTGAGCTGAACGACGGCTGGTCGGGTCCTGCGCTGCCGGCGCGGAGTACCGCAATCGCAACGATCGCCGCGACGGCCGCGACCGGGCCGGCCAAGGGCACCAACCATCGCCGGTCGTGCCGGCGGCGCACCGACGGCGTCACGGTGGCTCGGGTGCGTACGCGGGCTCGAACGGCGGCAGGGTCGGGGGTTTCGGCGGCCAGCAGCGCGCCGAGGCGGCGCACGACATCAAGCTCATCGGTCATCGGTCTTCCTCCATGTGGGCGCGGACCGCCGCGCGGGCGCGACTCAGCCGCGAGCGCACGGTGCCGGGCGGGATCTGCAGGGCTGCGGCGACCTCGTCGGAGGTCAAGTCGGCCCAGGCGACCAGCAGGAGCACGTCGCGGTCGCCACGCGACAAGCGGGCGATCGCCTTCGCCGCACGTCGCGCATCGTCTGCCGCGTCCACACGCCCGGGAACATCCAGCGTGTCCTCGCTGTCGGCGTGCCGGCGTGCTTCGCGCGCATAGGCCTTCAGGCGCCGGGCCTCACTTCGCCGGTGGCCATGGACGACGTTGGTGGCGATGCCGAGCAGCCACGGACGCGGGTCGCCATAACCCGGATCGAACCGCGGGTACGCCGCGAACGCACGCGAGAACGTCTCGGCCGCCAGGTCCTCCGCCGCATCGCCGGCCCGTCGGCGCAGATAGCCGTAGACCGTGGCGAAGTGCGCCTCGAACACGTCCTCAAAGGCCACCCGCCCCGAGGTCACACCCGGCTGACTCGTCGTCGGCATCGTCTGGTGTTCGCCGATAGCGCCCATCGCGTTCACGGCCAGCATCCTGCATTGACGCGCCCCAACGATCAGTGGCCCGCGCCGCGCATGATCGGCGTGCGCTGTGGCCACTCTCCATGTCACGCGGCAGCCGACCGAGTGCTTCCGCCTCTCGTCGTCCATTGCAGAAGCGGTCGTCGGGGTACGCTCGGCCCGATGGTTTGGGGAAACCGACCGCCCGACGACGGTTGGCTGCGCTTCGCGGTCCGCCAGCTCTTCCTCGGAAGTCTCGGCTTCCCTGGTCACGAGCTGCTTCCGACGCGCGGGTGGCTTCGGTGGGGAGCGATTGCGTTCTACATTGCCTTGGCGCTTGCGGCTGTCGCCCTCGTGGTGGTTCTGGTCGCACAGCAGTGACTGCTGTTTTTCCCATACTCAGCGCCACTGTCAAACCTCGTCCGAAGCGGAAGCGGCGGGTGTGCTCGGATTAAGGTGAGCGAAACAGACCGGTTTTGGCAC
>DASYLT010000205.1:0-2694 GCA_036009425.1 Baekduia sp.
CGACACGATCGCCAAGTCGCTGGCCATCGGCAACCCGGCCGACGGCCCGTACGCCGTCGAGCTGGCCAACCGCACCCGCGGCGGGATCGACAGCGTCACCGACGACGAGATCAAGGCGGGCATCCGCCTGCTGGCCGAGACGACGGGCATCTTCACCGAGACCGCCGGCGGCGTGACCACCGCGACGCTGGCCAAGCTCGCCGCACGCGGCGACATCGATCCGGACGAGACGGTCGTGCTGGTCATCACCGGCGACGGCCTCAAGACGCTCGACGCGGTGCGCGACACCTTCGAGTCCCACACGATCGAGCCGCGGTTCTCCGAGTTCGAGAACACCGTGCTGGCGGGAGCCAACGCCTGATGGCGGTCCAGGTGAAGCTCCCGACCCAGCTGCGGGCCTCGGCCGGCGGCGCTTCGACGGTGCCCGTCGAGGGCGAGACCGTCGGCGCGGTTCTCGAGGCGCTCTACGCCGAGCACCCCGACCTGCGCGACAGCCTCTCCGACGGCGACGGCGGCCTGCGGCGCTTCGTCAACGTCTACGTCGACGGCGAGGACGTCCGGTTCGGCGACGGCCTGCAGACGACGGTCAAGGACGGCGGCGAGGTGCAGATCCTGCCGGCGGTGGCCGGGGGCTGAGCCTCCGGGCGCTCGTCGCCGCCGGCACGTCAGGCGCGCCGCGCGGCGCCGAGGCCTGCCCCGGCGATGGCGAGCGCTGCCGCGGCGGCGGCACCGCCGATGATCCACGTGCGCAGCGGCCGCACCAGCACGTCGAAGACCGCCGTGGCCAGCCCGCCGGTGGTGTCGCGGGCGTCGATGAGCGCGTGGGCGACCGCCCGTCCGCCGAGGAGCAGGACCGTGGACACGGCGAGGCAGCCGGCCACGCGCAGCAGCCCTGCCGGGAGGCTGCCCGCGGTGAGCAGCACGCCGACCAGCGCCAGGATCGCGGCGGGCAGCGAGAACGCCCGCACGATCCGCACGGCCGCAGCCGCACGACGGGCGTTGCGGACCTGCGCGCGATCGGCGACCGTCACCGGCGCGGGATCGCCGATGGCCTGCGCGACTTCCGGCAGCCCGGCGGCCGCGACGCGGGCGCGGAGCACCGCGGCCACCCGGCCGAGGTCCAGCGTGAGCGGCGCCTGCACGTCGCCGGCGAGCCGTGCGGCCAGGCGTCCGTGCGCCGCGCGCAGCGTCGCCTGCCAGGCGCGGCGGTAGGCGGGCGTGGCGACCAGGCCGTCGGCCACCGCGCGGATGCGCGTACGTGCGACGTCCGCGCCGCCCGGCACGACCGCCGCGACCTCGCCGAGGTGCGCGTCGGCCGTGGCCACCAGCTGGTCGACGACCGCGGACTGCACCGCGCGATCGGTCGCCAGTGGCGCGGCCGTCTCCATGAAGCGCGCCGTGCCGGTGGCCTGGGCGTAGCCCCACCACGAGGCGACCGCCACGGCCGGGAGCACGGCGGCGAGCACGATCAGGATGGCGGTGGCGGCCCGGCGCATCCCGGGCGAGGATAGGAGGCCGGTGCCGTCGCGCGAGCCGCTAGCCGGTCACGGTCGCGGCCGCCTCGGCCGCCGCCCGCGCCGGGGCGCTGCGCCGGCGCCGCAGCACCGAGGCGCCGGTCGCCCACACGGCGAGGACCATGACCGCCCCGCCGTAGACGTTGGTCGTGTGCAGCAGCCCCTCGTGGGTGACCGCGATGCCCGCGGCGATCGCCGGGAGGCTGAAGCCGAGGTAGGCCAGGACGTAGACGGCGGCGATCAGGCCGGCGCGCTCGGTCGGATGGGCCAGCGACACGATGGACTTGAACGCCCCGCTGAATCCCGGGCCGAAGCCCGCGCCCGCCAGGACGCTGCCGAGGAAGAACAGTGCCGTGGACTCCTGGTTGAGGCCGAGGAGCGTGACCGCGACGCCGATGGTCAGCAGGATCGCCCCGCCGATCATCGCGTGCTCGGGATGCCGGCCGCGGGCGGCGATCGACGTGGTGGCGCCGGTCGCCATCAGCGCAACGATGACCAGCCCGCCGACGACGTGGTTGGAGGTGTGCAGCAGCGACACGGCCAGCGACGGCCCGAGCGAGAGGTAGAGGCCGCCGAGCGCCCAGGTCGCCACGGCGACCGGCGCCACGGCGAGGAAGGTCCGGCGCGCCGCGCGCGGGATCCCCATGCGCGGCCGCAGGACGCTGGACCAGCCGCCGCGGGAGACCACCGACTCGGGCATGGCCAGCACCACCACGACCGCGAGCACGAAGACCGCGACCAGCAGCCAGTACACGAGCCGCAGCGGATCGGGCGCGTACTGCACCAGCAGGCCGGAGCCCAGCGCACCGGCGGCCACGCCCGCCAGCGGTGCCGCGGCGCTGATCAGCGCACCCCGCTGCGGATGCTCGGCCGGCTGGAGGTCGATCAACGTGGCGCTGAGGGCGCCGGTGGCCACGCCGGTGGCCAGCCCCTGCACGATGCGGGCCGCGAAGAGGACCTCGATGTCGTGCGCGAAGGCGAACAGCAGCATCGCCCCGATCTGTGTCAACAGCGCCACGGCGAGGACCGGTCGACGGCCGACGTGATCCGACAGCGAGCCGGCGAACACGAGCGCGACCAGCAACGCCAGGACGTAGACGGCGAAGACGCTCGTCAGGGTCAGCGGCGAGAAGTGCCACGTCGCCTGGTAGACGACGTAGAGCGGCGACGGCGCGCTGGA
>DASYLT010000206.1:0-10502 GCA_036009425.1 Baekduia sp.
GGCCGGCGGGCTCCGTGCGCCTCGACCTGGTGGGCGACGGGAGCGCCGAGGTGTCGATCGCGCTGGACCCGGCGGCGCGCGGGCTCGGTCTCGCGGCGCAGGCGCTGGAGCTGCTGACCGCGCAGGCGGGCGCCGCTGGCGCGGTCACGGGCCTGCTGGCGCGGGTGCGCGAATCCAACGCGCCGTCGCTGCGGGCGTTCGCGCGCGCCGGCTACGCCGAGGCGGGCCGTGCCGACGGGGTGGTCACGTTGCGCCGGACCCTCCCATGACGCCGCACATCGGCCTGAACCTGCTCTACCTCGCGCCTGGCGACACGGGCGGCATGGAGACCTACGCGCGCGCGCTGGTGCCGCGGCTGCCCGCGGCGCTTCCGGGCGCGCGGTTCACGGCGTTCGCCGGCCGGGAGCTGACCGAGGAATGGCGGCGCGCGCCGTGGCATCCCGACATCCGGCTCGTGGCGCTGCCGGTCGCCTCCTCGACGCGCATCGTCCGCACGACGGCCGAGCAGACGGTCGTCGCGGCCGCGGCGCTGCGCGCCCGGGTCGACCTGCTGCACTCGCTCGGCAACACGGGTCCGCTCACCGGTCCACGCCGTCGCGTGGTCACGATGCACGACCTGATCTTCCTGCGCCACACCGACACCACCACCAACGTCCTGGCCCGCGGGCTGGCGCTGCTGGTGCCAGCGGTCGCACGCACGGCCACGCGGCTGATCGCCGACTCGATGGCGACCGCCGCCGACCTCGACGAGCTGCTCGGCGTGCCGGCGGCCAAGGTCGACGTCGTGCCGCTCGGCCCGGGCGCGCCGCCCGCGGTCGCGCCGATGCCGGAGGCGCAGCTGCGCGCCAAGCTCGGCCTCGGCGACCTGCCGCTGGTGCTCAGCGTCTCCGCGCGCCGGCCGCACAAGAACCTCGCGCGGCTCATCGAGGCGATGGCGCGCCTCCCGCAGGCCGCGCTCGTGCTGCCGGGCTACCCGGGCGCCTACGACGAGGAGCTGCGGGCGATCGCCCGGCGCCACGGCGTCGACGATCGCGTCCACCAGTGCGGCTGGGTCGGCGAGGCGCAGCTCGAAGGGCTCTACGCCGCGGCGACCTGCCTGGCCTTCCCGTCGCTGGCCGAGGGCTTCGGACTGCCGGTGCTCGAGGCGATGGCCCGCGACCTGCCCGTCGCCTGCTCCGGCGTCAGCGCGATGCCCGAGGTCGCCGGCGACGCGGCGCTCCTCTTCGACCCGGAATCGGTCGACGCGATCGCCGGCGCCGTCGGCCACCTGCTCGACGATCCCGCGCTGCGCTCGCGGCTGATCGAACGGGGGAGGGCGCGGGTCGCCGAGTTCTCGTGGGATAGGACGGCGGCCGAGACGGTGGCGTCGTATGGGCGGGCGCTGGGGTAGGGGCGGGGCGCGGGGCGGGCGGTCCGGGCGCCGGTGGCGGTCCTTCGGGTTGCGGTCGCCGTGCCGGCGCGGTCGGGGGGCGATGACGGCGGAGGTTCGAGTCGCTCCGGGCGCCGTCGGTCTCCGCGGGCGTGTGGGCCGGGGTGGGCCTGTTGGGCGCGGTGGGGCCGCGGTGTTCGGGCCCACGTCGGGTGGCCCGGGCGTTTGGGGTCGGGTGGGCCTGTTGGGCGCGGTGGGGCCGCGGCGTTCGGGCCCACCTTGGGTGGCGCGGGCGCCTCAGGTCGGGTGGGCCTGTCTGCGGACGCAGTCGGGCCGCAACCGGGCCCACCCGTCGGACGGAAGGCCATGGCTCAGCCCGTGGGCCTGTTGGCGGACCGCACCCGTCCGCAGACAGGCCCACTCGCCCCGAGCGCCGGCGGAGACCCCGGGCGCCCATGCCCCACTCACCTCTCTGTCACTGCCCTCATCCAGCGCCCGCCGCACGCGAGCGTCCGCGCTGGGCGCCGCAACCCTCGGCGCCGAATCAGCACCGCCGGCGGCTCGCCCGCTCCCAGACCATCCACGCTGCCGTCCAGCGCCGCCGGCCACCCAGCGCCGCCGCGCGTCTCAGCGCCGTCGCGCGTCTCAGCGCCGCCGGCCACCGAGCGCCGCCGGCCACCCAGCGCCGCCGGCCACCGAGCGCCGCCGGCCACCGAGCGCCGCCGCTCGACCCAGCGCCGCCGCCCAACCCGGCGGCGAAGCACAACGGCCCGGCGGCCCGCCGCTACCGCGGGTGCAGCGTGAAGGCCACCACGCTGCTGCGGCACACGCGCCGCGAAGACGGGTACCCCTCCGCGGCCAGGTCGATCCGACCCCAAAGCTTCCCGCTGATCTCGGCGCCGATCGTCGCACGGATGGTGGTGACAGTCACGCCGTTCCAGCCGCCGCCCCACGCGAAGGTGCCGGGCCCCTCGGTGCCGGCGGCGCTGGTCCCGTGCTGGGTGAGGTGGGCCACCTCGCGGTCGGCCGGCCAGCGCCAGCGGATCGACGGATGCCCGGGGCAGTAGTACGTCAGGTCGGCGTCGAACGAGACCAGCGTGCCGTCGACCGTCAGCGCCGCCACGTGCCCCCCTGCGTCGGCCCACGCCACGCCGTTGAACGGCTTTGCGTCGACGGATGCCTGGCGGTGCTGCCAGACGAAGGCGATCAGCGCGATCACGACCGGGTAGAACACGAGCCGGACGATCCGGCGCAGCCGGCGCTCCATCGCGTCATCGACGCTCGCCGGGTCGGCAGGCTCCATTGCCCTGCTTCATCGGCACGCCGCGCCCGCGGCTGAACTCCACGCTCCGAAGAGGGAAGCCCACCACTCACTGCTGCGCTGGGCGCTCCGGACCGTCGGGTCCGTCATCCAGCGCCGCCGCACGGCCCAGCGCCACGCCGATCGCGACCGGCACGCCGACCAACGCCAGCAGGAACAGCACCCAGACCGTCCAGCCGCTCAGCGGGTTGAACGCGGCCATGTGGTCGAAGATCGTGCCGAGGCGGTCGCCGATGGAGCGGGACGGGCTCGTCAGCAGCGTGATGCTGAGGTCGAGGGCGATCGGCGAGCCGTCCACGGTCGTCTGCGACGGCGTGTCCTGGGGCCCCGGCGCGCCGACGGCGAAGAACCCGACCTGGTGGCGCCCCAGGTTGGTGATGCACAGCGTCCCGTCGGGGATCGTGTGCTCGGCCGGCGTGATCGGCACGGCGATCTGCTGGTTGTTGGCCGTGCCCGTGGGCCGGATGGTCTCGGCGCGGTAGCCGGGGCCGCGCGCGGTGAAGCGCAGGCGCCCGGCCGGCTCGCCCTTGGTCAGCGCCGTCACGACCACGTACCGCGCGCCGGGGCCGAGCTCGATCTTGTCGGCGCAGATCTCCTGGCCGTGCTTGATCTTGGCGTTGCCGAGCTCGGCCTCGTTCTGGGGCTGCACGGTCGGCGTCGAGAACGTCTCGGGCCGCGCGGCGTCCAGGAACGGCAGCCCCTTCCACGCGAAGAACCAGACGGCGAACGCGACGAGCACGAGGACGAGCGGCGCCTTACGCATAGAACCGATCCACGCTCAACGCGAGTCCGCCGATCGACAGCATCAACAACCCGGAGAGCAGCAGCGACGCGAAGACGACGCCGGCCCGTCGCGGGAGCCACTGCACCAGCGCCGCCAGCCCCACCGCGAAGATGCCGCCCAGCGGCAGCAGGTAGCGGCCGACGATCAGCGGGTTCTCGCCCGTCGTCTGCAGCAGCGCGCGGTAGGAGGCGATCTGCAGCAGCGCGAGCATCGAGAAGACCATCGCGCCGAGCACGACCACGACCGGCCAGCGGGCCAGCAACGTCCGCCAGCGCACGACGGCGAGCGTGTAGAACGCCACGAACAGCACCGCGGCGAGCACCTGGACCGTGTCGTAGACCCAGTAGGGGAAGTAGACCTCGAACGAGCCGAACACGCCGGCGAAGTACTGCTGGACGAAGATCTGGCGGTAGCCGATCGACGGCCCCAGCCGCGCCGAGAACGAGTCGAGGTGCGGGAAGTAGAAGTTCCAGATCGACGTCAGGAGCTGGCGGACGTTGAACTTGCCGGTGTGGCCGAGGTTCGTCTCGCCGCCGTAGAGCGAGCCGCCGCCGGCCGCCGTCGAGAAGACGATGCGATAGAGGACGAGGCCGAGCACCAGCACGACACCGCTGCTGGCCGCGGCCTTCAGCGTCTCGCGCAGCGTCTTGTGGTGCACGAACCAGGCGACGGCCAGGGTGAGCAGGAGCGGCGGCAGGATCGCCAGGCCGCGGCCGTGGGTGAGGATCGACGCGACGGCCACGGCCGACAGCACGGCCGCGCGCTGCCAGCTCAGCCCCAGCCGGATGGTGCGCACCGCCAGCCAAGCGAACGCGGTCCACACCATCGCGAGCATGATGTCCGTGTTGACCTGACCGGCCATGAAACCGTCCATGGGCAGCAGCGCGACGAACCCGGCGGCGACCGTCTGCGGCAGCCTGCGCCGGTTGAAGACCTCGCCGGCCAGCAGCCACGCGAACGTGACCATGGCGAGCAGCAGCAGGGTGCTGAACATGCGCAGCACGAAGATCCGCCCGAAGAAGTGCTCGCCCGGCGTCAGCCGCCACCCGATCGCCTCGTAGGCGTAGTACAAGGGCGGGTTGTTGCCCACCGACGTCGGGCCGTCGCCGATGCCGGGCGCGCCCGGGGGCAGCGTCTTCTCGAAGGCCTGGAAGCGCTGCTCGGCCAGCGGCGACCACGGCGGGCGCACGAGGCGGTTGCGGCGCAGCTGGCCGAAGCCGAACTGGCTCAGCGCACCGGCCTCGTCAGCGCCGAAGCCGCCCTTGCCGCCGCCGGTCGCCGAGGGGATGTGCCCGGTCTCGGCGAGGTGCGCGACGTAGCCGATGTGCTCGGCCTCGTCGGGGCCCTGCAGCGGCGCAGTCGCCAGCGACCAGCCGATCCCGAGCACGGCGGCGACCCCCAGCATCAGCGCCAGGGGTGCGGGAACGCGCGCAAGCCGGGCACGGATGCGGGACATCAGCGCGACAGCGTAGGCGGCAGGCGGGCCGCCACGCGGCGTGACGTCCCGGCCGGCGGACGGGTGGGGAGCAGCGGTGGCCATGCCTCAGCGGTCGGGGCGCCGCCGGACCGACAGGACGCGGGACAGCAGCGGGTCGGCCCGGCGGCGCGCCTTCAGCGCGACCTTGACCGAGGGCGACGTGCGCAGGTCGACGTACTTCTCGCGCGTCTCGCCGTGGCGGGCGCGCTCCTCGCCGAGGCCGACCTCGGCCAGCTCGAGCCCGGCGATCATCGCCTGCGCGGTCGCGCCCGCGCGGCGGCCGGCGGGCTGCGGTGCCGGCGGCGGCTCGGCCGCCAGCGCACGCATGACGTCGGCCATCTGCGCCGACGAGGTCTCCCAGTCGGGCCAGGCGCGCGCCGTCTCCAGCGCGCCTTCGCGCAGGCGCTGCAGCAGGGCCCGGTCGCGCGCCAGCAGGTCGAGCGCGCGCGCGGTGCCGACCGGGTCGTCCCAGTCGACGACCAGCGCGTTGTGGTCGTGGCGCACGTATTCCTCGTGCCCCGTCACCGGGTTGGTGACACACGTGCAGCCCATGTGGAACGCCTCCAGCGGCGGCCCGTACATGCCCTCCGCGCGCGAGAGCTTGAGCAGCACGTCGTGGCGCGCGAAGAGCTCCGCCATCTCCGCGTGGGGAATCGCGCCGACGTGCTCGTCGACGCCGGGATGGGGCGGCTCGGGCGCCGACGGCGTCACGAGCGTGACGCGGCACGGCTCGCGCATCAGCGACACGGCCTCCAGCGCGTGCGACACGCCCTTGCGCGGCAGGTCGACGCCGCCCTCGATCACGACGCGCAGCGGCCCGTCGACCGGCTGCACATCCGTCGGCGACGCGAACGTCTCCTTCGCCATGCCCGACGGCACGTAGAACGCCGGGTTACCGGCCTGCATGCGCTCGACGGTGTCGCGGATCCACCCGGCGGCGGTGATGAAGCGCACCGGGAGCCCGTAGACCTGGGCGAACCCGAGGCGGTCCGGGCTGCCGACGGGGTAGTCGCTGTCCTCCAGCAGCTGGAGGAAGTGCGCGTGGCGATCGGCGTCGATCTCGAACAGGTCCAGGGCCGTCTCCCACCACGTCGCGACCGCGATGTCGAAGCGCCGGCCGCGCGCCTCGTCGAGCGTGATCGTCTCGAGCGCGTCCAGCCCGCGGTAGGCCCAGTCGGGCCGCGTCTGCGGCTTGGTGCGGACCAGCGTTCCGGGCATGTCGTGGTGCAGCGTGAGCTGTCGTGCGTGCTCGATCACGATGCCCGCGCCGCCGGAGAGCGTCAGGTCGGGCAGCAGCCAGGCAATGCGCATCCGACTATCCTAGGGACGGTGCGAGTGACCTTCCTGGGCCGTGAGGACGAGCACCGGCCGTGGATCCTCAGCGCTCCGGCAGGCGATGTCGTGCCCGCCTTCGTCGACCATCGGTCGGGGGCCGCGCCCGACGACCTCGTCGCGGCCGTGCGCGCGACCGAGCCCGACGCCGTCGTCGCGTTCGCGCCCGCCGAGCTCTCCGGCGAGGCGCTGGCCGAGACCGGCGCGCTGACGCTGGCGGTCGTCGACCGCACGTTCGCGCCGGGCATCGCCGACGTGTGGCATCCCGGCGCCGAGCTGCCCGCGGCGCCCGCGCTTCCGGCCGGCTACGACCGCGTGCTGACCACCGACCCGCTGCTGGCCCGGGCGACGGGAGCCTGGCGGTCGGCGCCGCTGCCGGTCGACGACACGTTGTACGTCGCCGCGCCGAGCGCCGGTCACGAGCTGCGTGCGGTGTTCGCCGGCGAGGAGACCGACTGGCGCCGCTACTGGCTGCCGCGGGCGACCGAGCACTACGGCCTGCGCCGCCTGCGCGGCGACGAGATCGCCACCGCGGCCTTCGCCGAGGCGACCGTCGGCCTGTGCCTGCGCGAGGCCGACGGGCAGCCCGGCTTCCCGGCGACGGCGCTGCTGCACCTGGCCGCCGGCCACCTGCTGATCACCGAGCCGCTGCGGCCCTCGCGCGGCCTGGAGCCGGGCCTGGATCACCTCGAGGTCAACGAGCCGCTCGAGCTGCTGCACGTCCTGCACCAGGTCCGCAAGCGCCCCGCCGCCTTCGAGCACATCCGCCTGCGCGGCCGCGCGCGGATGGAGCTGTACCGCGCGTCGGTCGTCTGGCCGCGCGTGCTGGCCGACCTGGCCGCCGACGTCGCGGCCTATGGCCGCCCGGCGACCCGCGCACCGCCCGCGTAGGCCTCCACCACGCGCTGCAGCGACGTGGCGATGCTCAGCTCGTTGGCGTGAGCCGCGAACCAGTCCGCGGTCGCCTCGCGCAGCGCGGCGCCGCCCTCGTGCGCGGCGACGATCCCGCCGGCCAGCGCGCTCGGCTTCCCGTCGGCGACCACGAAGCCGTTGACGCCCTCGGCGATGTGCTCGGTCGAGGCGTTGTCGACCGCCGCCACGAGCACGCTCGGCACGCCCTTGGCCGCGGCCTCGATGACGATCATCCCGTAGCCCTCGCGCGTGGAGGGCATCAGCAGGCAGGTGGCGCGGGCCAGCGCGTCCTGGACGACGTCCTCGTCGACGAAGCCGGGCGCGTCGACGATCCCCTCGGCGCCGGAGGCGGCGATCGCGGCCCGCACGTCGTCCAGTTGCGGCCCGTCGCCGAAGATCGTCGCCCGCAGGCCGGGAATGCGCTCGCGCGCCGCCATCACGGCGGGCACGACGTCGGGCGCGTGCTTCTCGGGGATCATCCGCCCGGCGAACACGACCAGCGGCTCGGCCGGGCGCGGGTCGGGACGTCCGGTCGGCCCGGCCCACTCGCCGCGCAGCACGATCGGGGCGCGCTTCAGGCCCTCCTCGCGCAGCCGCTGGGCGTGCATGGCGCTGAAGCAGAACGCCTGCTGGGGCAGGCGCACGCAGCGTCGCTGGATCGCCTGGGCGACTCGGCCCTTCAGCCCGCCCAGGTACTCGCGCCAGTAGCTGTCGCTCCACACCTCGTGCCAGTCGACCGCCATGCGGTAGCCGCCCAGGCGCCGGATCAGGCCCGCGGCGAGCACGCCGAAGTACGGCGAGGCGCTGACGTGCACGACGTCGTAGGCGCCGCGGTGCGTGGCCAGGTGGCGCGCGACGCCGCGCCCGAAGCGCAGCGCCTGCCCGATCGTCCGGTTGCCGTCGGGGCCGTAGAGGTCCTCGGCCGGCGACACGGCGACCACGCGGATGCCGGGCAGGTGCGGCTCGTCGCCCGGCGCCCACTGGGTGCGCGTCAGGTAGGTGACCTCGTGGCCGCCGGCGACCAGCGCCTCGGCGACGTTGCGCGTCCAGCGCTCGGCGCCCCCGACGGTCCAGGGGAACAGGCAGTCATAGACCAGGCAGATCCGCATCGCGGCGAAGACTCGCAGAGAGCGGCGCCGCACCCTGCCGGGCCGTCACGGACGGATGTGCGGGGCCGGTTCAACAGGGCCTACGCAGGTACACTGCGGCTCTTGCGCAACCTCTGGGGCGGTGTCCCGTTGGAGAGGACAGTGTCCCGCTGCCGCGCGAAGCACCCCCGATCGTGTCGAACCACCTAGTCGTCATCCCGGCGTTCAACGAGGAGGCCAACGTCGCCTCCGTGGTGGCCGACGTCCGCACGTCGCTGCCCGGCTTCGACGTGCTGGTCATCGACGACGGCTCCGCCGACGACACCGCGGCGATCGCGCGACACGCCGGCGCGAGGGTCCTGCGACTGCCGGTCAACTCGGGCTACGGCGTCGCGCTGCAGTCGGGCTACAAGTACGCGGTGCGCCAGGGCTACGCGGTCATCGCCCAGATGGACGCCGACGGCCAGCACCGCGCCGAGTTCATGCCGCAGCTGCTGGCGCTGGTGCAGGACGGCAGCGCCGACATCGTCATCGGCTCGCGCTTCCTGGACCAGGACGGCCACTACCAGCCGTCACGGGCGCGCAAGATCGGCATGTCCCTCTTCAGCGCGATGGCGTCGCGGATCATGCGCCAGCACGTGTCGGACCCGACGTCGGGCTACCAGGTCATGCGCCACGACGTGGCGCGGTTCTTCTGCTCCGACGTCTACCCGGCCGACTACCCCGATGCCGACATCCTGATCCTGCTGCACCGCTCCGGCTTCCGCGTCGCCGAGGTCGCCGTGCAGATGCGGATGCCGACCGGCAAGTCCATGCACGCCGGGCACAAGAGCATCTACTACGTCTACAAGATGTTCCTGTCCATCCTGGTCACGATGCTGCGCCCCGCGGTGGAGAAGCGCGCCTGATGGACATCCGCATCCGCATCCTCACCATCGGCGGGGCGGTCTGCATCCTGCTGATGGTCGTCGAGCTGGTGCGGCGTCGCAAGCTCAAGGAGGAGTACTCGGTCCTCTGGGTGTTCACCGCGGTGTTCATCCTGCTGGTGTCGATCTGGTTCTCGCTGCTGGCCAAGGTGACCAACGCGATCGGCGCGATCTCGCCGGCCAGCACCCTGTTCTTCTTCGGCCTGCTGTTCAGCCTCGTGCTGCTGCTGCACTTCTCGGTCCGCATCAGCTCGCTGGAGCGGCGGCTCACGGCGCTCGTGCAGGAGGTCGGCCTGATGAACGTGGAAGAGCCGGACGGCGAGCAGGCGCAGGACGAGCCCCAGCCCGCCCACGTCGCCGAGCCCGCCGGCGTCGACCGCTAGTCCCTGGGTCGCCTACCCTCCATGCCGATGACCAACCGGCCACCCGCCGTGTACGTCGACGACGTCGCGAAGTCGTTCAGCATCCCGCGCGAGCGCGTGCACACGCTCAAGGAGCGGGTGCTGCATCCCCTGCGCCGGGCGGCCCACGACGACTTCGAGGCGCTCCGCGGGGTCTCGTTCGGCGTCGAGCCCGGCGAGTTCTTCGGCATCGTCGGCCGCAACGGCTCGGGCAAGTCCACGCTGTTGAAGTGCCTCGCCGGGATCTACCGCACCGACCGCGGCGCGATCTACGTCGACGGGCGCGTGTCCACGTTCATCGAGCTGGGCGTGGGGTTCAACCCCGACCTCGCCGCCTACGACAACGTGATGCTCAACGCGACGATGCTCGGCCTCTCCACCAAGGAGGCGCGCAAGCGCTACGACCGCATCATCGACTTCGCCGAGCTGCACGACTTCACCGACCTGAAGATCAAGAACTACTCGTCGGGCATGCTCGTCCGGCTGGCGTTCAGCGTGATGATCCAGGTCGACGCCGACATCCTGCTCATCGACGAGGTGCTCGCGGTCGGCGACGCCGCCTTCTCGCAGAAGTGCTTCGACGAGTTCGGGCGCATCCGGCGCAGCGGCGCGACCGTCCTGCTCGTCACGCACGACATGAGCGCGGTGCAGCGCTTCTGCGACCGCGCGATGGTGATGGAGAACGGCAAGGTGGTGCAGATCGGCGACGTCGACACGGTGGCCGACAAGTACCTGCAGCTGAACTTCTCCGAGGAGGCGCGGGCCGAGGTCGCCGGCGAGGACGGGCCCGTGACCGTCGTGGCCGGGGAGGGCGAGACCGTGCGCGCGGCCGGCGACGGCCACGCCGAGATCCTCGAGGCGTGGGTGGAGGACGGCAACGGCGGCCGCATCG
>DASYLT010000207.1:0-6197 GCA_036009425.1 Baekduia sp.
TCGCGCACGCCCAGAGGTGGGCCGTGACCGCGGGGACGATCGGCGCCTGGGCGACGTAGACCTCGACCGCCACGACGCCCATGGCCGCCACCGAGATGGACCCGGCGATCGGCACGACGCCGTCGAGGACGGTCGGGCGCAGGCGCTGCTCGTACATCCCGCGCACGAGCAGCAGGAGCATCACCAGCGGCGGGAAGAGCAGCAGCGGCCAGCCCTCGCTCAGCGGGACGGGCTCGCCGGGCCAGTGCAGGGCCAGGAGCAGGGCGCCGCTCAGGCCCAGGAGATCGAGCAGCGGGCGCAGCGCCGGCGACTGCAGGAAGCGCGGGAAGCCGGGTGCCTCGCGCCGCCAGACCAGGGGCGGGACGGTCGTGAGCCCCGTCGCGGGCAAGCGCGAGGACGGCGCGTGCAGGGGCACGGCCTCGACCGACTGGTTGCTGACCTCGATGCGATTCACGTTGTCGTCCGACCTACCCCATCATGTCGGCGTCAACGTGCTGACACTTGAGAAGTAGCACTCTGGTGTTCCTGTTCCGACACCGCTGACATCGGAACGATTCGGTGCCGGACCCCAGGGTGCTCGAGACGTCGAACGTATCACCGGATACGTCCGTCTACCCAAACTCTGGAGCTTCGCTAACGAGAGCACTACAGGATGCAACGCCCGGCTAGCCCTGCAGCTTGCGATTGATCGCGCGGATGGTGGCGTTCAGCCGGGTGCCGGTCTGCGCCACGGCCGCGGCGAGGATCGCCTGCGGATCGTCGCCCTTGAGCCGGCCGCGGGCGGTGCGCAGGGCGGCGCCGTAGCCGGCGACCTCGCCGACGAAGCGCCGGTGCAGCGGTGCGAGCGGGCCGGGCGGTTCCACGGCGTGCAGCGCCGCCACCGTGTCGCGGACCGCGGCCTCGTAGGCCAGCAGCGTCTTCGTGTCCTGCGCGGCGGTGCTCGTCGGGGTGATGCGAGCCTGGAGCCGGCCGAAGCGCTGGGCCAGCCCGGCCTGCGCGCGGTTGAGCGCCTTGACGTACTCGCCATCGCCCTTGTCGGACCCGCAGCCAGTGGCGCCGGCGGCCGCGACGAGGAGGGCGAGCAGGACGGCGGCTGCAGCGCGCATACGCCCGCGACCCTATCGGTCGTGCCCGCGGGACCGACGCGGCAACATCCGTACATGCGACGCGTCGTGGATGGCATGAACGTGATCGGCTCGCGCCCCGACGGATGGTGGCGCGACCGCACCGGGGCGATGCGACGGCTGGCCGAGGAGCTCGATCGCCTCGCGACGCGAACGGGCGACACGGTGACCCTCGTGCTCGACGGCCGCCCGCGGGAAGTTGGCGCGCCAGACGCCGTCGAGGTCGTCTTCGCCCCGGGCGGGCCGAACGCCGCCGACGACGAGATCGCCCGCCGCGTGGCGGCCGACGCCGACCCCGGCTCGCTGGTCGTGACGACCTCCGACCACGACCTGGTCCGCCGCGTCACCGAGGCCGGCGGTCGGGTCGAGGGCTCCGGATCGCTGCGGCGGCAGCTGGACGAGCTGAGCCCCTAACGTCTTGGCCCGTATGGCACGACTCCCCGACGGCGAACGCCCACCCGCCGACGGCACGCTGCCGGAGGCGGCGCTCGCGGGCCTCGGGACGCGGCCGTTCGGCGTCTACGTGCACGTGCCCTACTGCGCGAGCATCTGCGGGTACTGCGACTTCAACACCTACATCCCGGGCGCGGGCGCGTCGCCCGCGGGCTACGTCGAGGCGGTCGCAGCCGAGCTGGCGCTGGCGCGCAGGACGCTGGGTCCCGCGACGCCGCCGGCCGAGACCGTCTTCGTCGGCGGCGGCACCCCGACGCTGCTGCCCGCCGCCGACCTCGCGCGCCTGCTCGACGCGATCCGCGAGCACGTCGGGCTGGCTCCCGGCGCGGAGATCACCACCGAGGCCAACCCGGAGTCGGTCGACCCGGCGGCGCTGACGACCCTGCGCGAGGCCGGGTTCACCCGCCTCTCGCTCGGGATGCAGAGCGCCGTGCCGCACGTCCTCGACGTGTTGGAGCGGCGCCACACGCCCGGCCGGGCGATCGCCGCCGCCCACGAGGCACGCGCCGCCGGGTTCGAACACGTCAGCGTCGACCTGATCTACGGCACGCCCGGCGAGCGCGCGCAGGACTGGGACCGGACGCTGGACGCCGCGCTGGAGGCCGAGCCCGACCACGTCAGCGCGTATGCCCTGATCGTCGAGCCCGGCACGCGCCTGGCCGCCCGCGTCCGTCGCGGCGAGCTGCCCGAGCCCGACGACGACGTGCTGGCCGAGCGCTACGAGGTCGCCGCCGACCGCCTCGGCGCCGCCGGCCTGGACTGGTACGAGATGGCCAACTGGGCGCGCGACCCGAGTGGCCAGTGCCGGCACAACCTGGGCTACTGGCGTGGCGGCGACTGGTGGGGCGCCGGCCCCGGCGCCCACAGCCACGTCGGCGGCGTCCGCTGGTGGAACGCGCTGCACCCCAGCCGCTGGACGGCGGCGCTGGCCGAAGGGCGCTCGCCCGCGGCCGGGCGCGAGATCCCCGGCGAGGACGCCGCGCGCCTGGAGCACGTGATGCTCGCGGTGCGCCTGGCCGAGGGCCTGGAGCTGGACCGCCTTCCCGCGCGCGCGCGCGAGGCGGCGCGCCAGGCCTCCGTGGACGGGCTGATCGAGCCCGGCCCGCTGGCCGACGGCCGCGCGGTCCTCACGCTGCGCGGCCGGCTGCTGGCCGACCACGTGACGCTGGCGCTGGCGGAGTAGGCCTAGGGGTCGATCGCGGCGGGGGCGCCGGCGGCGTCCGCGTCCTGCGCGGCGGCGCCGAGCAGCTGCTCGACGAGCACGCAGTCGCGCCACGCGCCCTCGAGCCGGCCGTGATGGCGCTGGACGCCGACGATCGTGAAGCCGGCGGCCTGGTGCAGCGCGATGCTCGCCGCGTTGGTCGTGAAGATCCGCGAGGTGAGCTTGTAGAGCCCGGCCTCCTCGGCGGCGACCGCGATCGCCTCCAGCAGGGCGCGGCCGACGCCGTGGCGCCGGGTCTCGCCCGCCACGTAGACCCCGTGCTCGCCGATGCCGGCGTAGACCGCCCGCTCGGAGTAGGTGCCCACCTTGGCGAAGCCGACCACGCGCCCGTCGACCTCCGCCACGATCAGCGGCAGCGGGCCGACCGTCCACCCCGCCACCTCGGCCTTGCTGCGCGGCCGCGTCTCGAACGTCGCCTGCCGCTCGGCGATCCCCTCGTTGTAGATGGCGGCCACGCGCTCGGCGTCGCCGGGATCGGCGGGACGGATCGAGACGGTGGACGACGAGGACGGCAGACGCCGGATTCTATGCGGCGGGCAACCCCTGCAACCCGAACGGGATGTGGTGAGGCACTGCCGCGCGGGCACGGCGCGGTGCGGCTGCCCGTACCGCTCCTGGTACGGCCACCACGTCGAAGCGGCCGGTGAGACCAGGGTGACACTGACCGCCGGGCAGGCCACGCCTAGGTTCGCCCCATGCCCTCGGTCCAGCTGGCCTCTCCGTCCTTCTCGGCCGCGCCCCGGCTGGCCAACGCGAGCGATGCGGCGCTCGCCGAGCGCCTGGCCGGCGGCGACCGCGCCTCGCTGGACGTGATCTACCGCCGCCATGCGCCCGCACTGCGCCGCTATGCGCGGCGCTACGTCGACGCGACCCTCGCCGAGGACGCCGTCCACGATGCGCTGACGAGCACGCAGCTCGCGCTGCTGGGCCGCGGCCGCACCGTCGACCTGCGCCCGTGGCTCTTCCGCTGCGTCCGCAACGCCTGCCTGTCGGAGCTCGGCCGCGCCGCGCACCGCTGCGCCGAGCTGCCCGAGGATCCGATCGCCGCCGGTGGCGCGGACACCTGCGACGTCGCCGCGCGCAACGAGCGCCTCAGCGAGGCGCTGCACCACATGGCGCAGCTGCCGCCGCGCCAGCGCGAGGCGCTCGCGCTGCGCGCCATCGACGGCTGCGAGTACGACGAGCTGGCCGCCCACTTCGACCTGACCGAGAACGCCACCGTGCAACTCGTGCACCGCGCGCGCCGCAACCTGCTGGCGCTCGTCGCCTGACCAGCCTGCACCAGCGCCCGCGCTAGCCTCGCGGCCATGACCGAGCGCGACGACACGAGCTCGCTGGAGCTCAAGGAGCTGCAGGAGGGCAAGGTCCGCGAAGAGGCGCGCGCCGCCCGCGAGGCCGACCAGCCCGCCGAGGCGCGCACCCACGCGCGCCGCGCCGACAAGGCGGCCTACCTGGCCGACAAGCTCGCCAAGGCCGACGACGCCGATCGCGAGGCCGGGGCGGAGAAGTAGCCCGGGCGCCGGGCGCTACGGCGTCGTGGTCCCAGGCGGCTGGTCGGGCGTCGCGGGCGCCGGGGTCGCCGGCGTCTGCTGCGGCGCCGGCTGGACCGGCGTCGTGCTGGTGTCGGGCGGGGGCGCCGCGGGCGTCGTGACGGTCTGCGTCACCGTCTGGGTCGGCTGCGTCGCGGTCTTCGATTCGCTCGTCGTCGTGTCGGACGTGGTCGTGTCCGACTGCGTCGTGCTCGTCGACGTGGTCGTCGTCGACCTGGTGTGCTTCTTGGCCTTGCCCGGGAAGAACGTCGTGGCGTGGCCGCTGCGCCCCACCGACTGGCCGGCGATGAGCTCCGGCACGGTGTAGAAGGCGACCACGATGGCGAACGCCAGCAGGCCGGTCACGATCGCCAGCCGCAGGCGCATCCGGTTGGCACGGGTCGAGTAGACCCGGACCGGCCCGGCCTGGGCCCCGGCCTGCGGCGGCGGCAGCGGCGGCGGCGCACCGCGCTCGAAGCGCTCGGGCAGGTCGTCGGGCAGCGTGTGCTGCACGGGCCCGGGGTCGGACGGCACGCGCAAGGTCCGCCCGGCGCCGACCCGGCTCGCCGAGCTGACGCGCAGCGGCTTGGCGACGCCCGGCACCGCGGCGGTGACGACCTCGGTCGGCTTGCGCAGTCCCTCCTTGACCAGCGCGACGATCACGGGTGACATCGCCGCGGAGAAGAGCGTGCCCGGCGCCCAGATCTTCGAGGTGATGTACGCGGCCGCGGCCGACGCCACGGCGCTGAGGAACAGCGTCGTGAGGTCGATCCCCGCCGGGGGCGCGGGCGGAGCCGGAGGGGTCGTGGGCGGCGTGGAGGCGTGCCGCTGGATCGGGTCTCCCTGGGAGGCCATCGGTCCTCGACGCTAGCGAACGCGGACGCGCCAGCCGCCGCGCCCGGTCCCGAGGGTCGGCGGCGTTACCCCTGCTCGGCGGTGCGCTTCAAGCCGTCGGCGGCGTTGCCGAGCAGGAAGTCGCGCACCTGGCCCTCGAGCGGCCCGCGGATGAGCATCCCGAGCATGCGCCCCGGGTCGACGTCCAGGCTGTAGGTCGCGCGTGTGCGGTCGCCGCCGAGGTCCTCCAGGGTCCACGCGCCGTCCAGCGCCTTGACGTCGCCCTTCTCCTGGGTCCAGCGGATCGAGCCGGGCGCGTCGTAGGAGAAGCGCAGCTTGGTCTTGACCGTCTTGACCTTGGCGTCGTTGACCGTGTCGACGACCGTCGCCCGGCCGTCGGCGTCGCGCTCGAGCACCTCGACGTCCTTCAGCGAGCCCTGCCACGCCGTGGCGCCCTCGATGTCGGACGCGATGTCGAAGCACCGCTGCACCGGAGCGTCGATCTCGACGGTCCGCTCTCCCGTGATGTTCCCCATGGCGGGACCGTACCCGAGCACCGCGAACCGGTGCAGCGGTCAGGCATAGCGCCGCGCGGCGGCGGCGGCGCGCGCGCCGTAGCCGCCGCCGAAGAGCACGGCGTGCACGAGCAGCGGGAAGAGCTGCCACAGGCCGGTGCGCTCGTCGTGGCCCTGGGCGCGCGGCCACACGTCGTCGTAGGCGGCGCCGAACGCGCGGTCCTGCGCGCCGAAGAGCGACAACATGGCCAGGTCGACCTCGCGGTGCCCGCCGTAGGCGGCGGGATCGATCAGCCGCGCGCGGCCGTCGGCGCCGGCCATGACATTGCCGCCCCACAGGTCGCCGTGCAGTCGCGCGGGCGGCTCCGGCGGCCCCGCGAGGTCGGCGATCCGCGCGCACACCCGCTCGACCGCCCGCGCGCCCGTGGCGCTGAGCGTGCCGCGTGCCACGCACAGCGCCACCAGCGGCTCGAGCCGCCGCCGCGCGTAGAACGACGGCCAGTCCTCTGCGGGCTCGTTC